>JBAXWO010000545.1:0-2450 GCA_037128375.1 bacterium | reverse complement strand
ACGGATAAAGTGAATGGCGCGGGGCAGAAGTTTTATCGGGTGGGGGTGGAGTGAGAAACGGGAGACTGGAGACTGGAAACTGGAAACTTGAAACTGGGAGATGGAAAGTTGATGCGGGGTGGGGAGTAGTCGAGTAAGTTAAGTGTGGGCGTGTAAGGGTGGGCGTGTACGGGTAGAGAGTGTGCAAGGCGCACACTTAAACGCCACACTTACACGCGCACACGATCCGCTTAAACGGAAGGGCCGAATAGGTGGTTTAGGGTTAGCGGCACGCCGACGAGCGGCGGCTCTACGCGATAGCGAAGAAGGATGAGACATGAAAACAAACACGATCACCGAACACAGCCGGGAGGTTGGGAAGGAAGGCGTAATGAATATGGATGCTATTCATAGAAGTTTCTTGCGAGCCGTCGTGACTCTCTGTGTTGCCGCCATGCCCGTGATCCGGGCCAACGCGGCGATGTTGACGGCGAACAACTCGTCCGCCAACATGCCCGTTCTCTCAGAGAACTTTCCGATACCCATGTTGTTCTCGGATGCCATCAACGGGACGACCCTTTTCACGCTCATCAGCGGTCCCGCGCAGGGCACGCTCGCGTACTACAACCCGACGAGCGGGATTGTGAGTGTGACCGCCGGTGTGCCTATCTGCCCCTACCAGTACGACCGCAACTGGTATTACACCTCCACCAACCCGATTCCGGGATCGGACAGTTTCATCTGGCTGTGCAGCGATGGTCCGTTCACTTCCACCTTGGCCACAGTCAGCATTACGGTCACCGCCAATACGGCGCCGGTGGCCACGCCTAGCACGAACTCCGTGGCCGTCAATTCGAGGAGGGAATTCGTTTCGCTTGCCGGCTCGCATCCGGACAGTTACCAGCCGGAGATGTTTCGCGTCGTCAGCCTGCCATCCAACGGAACATTGGAAGCCTACATGCCGGGAGGCTACACGGCTGCCATCACCGCTGGCGTATGGATGGCTCCTGCCTCCTTCTCCTTGCACTACACTTCGGGCGCAACCACGGGCACGGACAGCTTCGCCTGGCAGTGGACCGATGGAATCGCCACGTCCGGAGCAAGCACGGTAACCCTCAACATCGTCTCGAACTCCGCTCCGGTCGCCATCGGCTCCGCCTACACGGTGGCGCTGGGGACCACGCGATATCAGTTCTATCTTTCCTATACCCACGCCGATTACAGTCAGCCCAGGTATTACTCGCTCGCAACGGCGCCGACCAACGGGATATTGGAGTATCGCACTGGAACCAGTTACGTCCCGGTTGTGACCGGCGAGTGGGGGACGAACGGCGGCAACTACAGTTGGTACTACACGCCTTCCGGGACCAGTACGGGGTTCGATGGTTTTGCCTGGCAGATCAGCGACGGCATGGCGACCTCATCCGCCGCCCTCCTGGCGATTGCCATCACGACCAACCAGGTACCCGTCGGCAACGCGCAAAGCCTGACGGTTCTCCGCAATTCCGGCCGCAAGAGTGTCTCCCTGTCATACAGTCACGCGGACGCTTACCAGCCCATGACATTCCTCATGTCCGCCTTGCCTTCCGGCGGCACGGTGGAATACTACGACAGCAGTCTCACGAACTACGTGCCCGTGCCCGTGGCCACCCCCGTCACGGCCTCGACTTGGTACTACACCCCGAACTCCAACTACACCGGTTCCGACAGCATTCCGTGGCGGGTTTCGGACGGAATTTCCACCTCGGCGACGACCGCCGTCAGCATCGGTGTGGTGTCGAACTCGGCGCCGGTTGCCAGGGATATGCGGCTGTATTGCACACCGAACGGCGAGTTGGTGTTCGCCGCCAGCTACACGCACACCGATGCGAATCAGAGTTGCACGGCCACGATCGTGTCCAATGCCGGCCATGGCGTCGCCACCGCTGTCGGAACGACCCTGGTCTATGTTGCTCAATCGGGGTTCAAGGGCAACGACCTGTTCACGTACAAGGTCAGCGATGGGCAGGCCGATTCTGCGACCGCCACCATCGTCATCCAGGTGCGCGCCCCGGGCGAACCCGCAGGCGGGCTGGTGGACATCGTGGTCAACGACTTGCTCTACACCGTGCTGAGCAACGAGGTCCAGCGGCTTAAGGCGGATCTCACGAACGAGGGGTACACGGCGATCATCACGCCGATCTCTTCCGGCTCCTCGGCGGGGGAGGTCTGGACAAACCTGAACTCGATCTACCAGACGAACAAATGGCTGGTCGGCGCGCTGTTCGTTGGCAACATTGCCAAGATACAGTACAGCGGTATCTACAGCGATGGTTATTACTGGAACATGCAGACGTTCCAAACCAGCGCGAGTAAGGTTGGCTCACACGATATCTGGGTGGGCCGCTTTACCATCGACGCATCGGGCGACAGTAATCTGTATGGCACCGAGGTTGACCTGATCCGGTATGCGCTGGATGCCAACCACTACT
>JBAXWO010000544.1:0-2454 GCA_037128375.1 bacterium | reverse complement strand
GTCCGAAAAGCCCGGCATTGCCGAGCTGATTGTGGCGAAACACCGTAACGGCGCTGTTGGTTCGGTGGACCTCGCGTTCATGCCGCACTTCACGACGTTCTCGGATCTTGCAAGGGGAGAGGCGTAGATGAGCGGAGCAGTGGTTGTTGGAGCCCAGTGGGGCGATGAGGGCAAAGGCAAGATCGTCGACCACTCCACAAACAACTGTTCCTTGAACTTCGCCTGCCGATGCCGGACCGCACCCGGCAAGACCGCCTGAACGGCCAGTTCAACCGGGGCGCAATAATAGTCTGCCATCCAGCGCGCCAGCTTCAGCAGGGATTCCTTGATGTATGGCTTGGTGCCGACAACCGATTCGATGGCCTTCAATTCAGGGTGCGCCGACGTGGCCGAGAAGCCCACCACATACCCCTGCGTCTGACGATGACCAAACGAGACATTTACCCGTGACCCGAGCACCACCTGCCCTTCCAAAGGGGGGGGGATCAGATAGTCAAACTCGCGGTCCACCGCGACATCCGTTAAAACCTTGGCAATCATGAAGAAAGGGAACGAAGCGAGCGCTTCATTATGTCCGCAGGCTGGCTAGCAGGCGGGAGGAAACACGAAATCCAACATGTTCAAGTTGTACGACGTGTTAACGATGACACGCATGAAGAACGGCCTCCGCATCCGCGCTGATTTCTTCCGGTGTCTGTAGAAACACCGTAACCCCGTACTGACCGCACAGGAACAGGAAATCCACCCTCTCCAAACCTGCCAACTTGGCCGCCAACCCACTCGATATACGACCCGACTCGTAGAGTTTCAAGGCAGCCATCAACTTGACCTCCATAACTACCTCAGCCGGCCTCTTGCCCAAAGCCACCCCAAGTTCCGGCGCACAATCAAGTGTTACTGCTGACATAGCATGTCTCCCTCTTTGACCGTCCGAATTATAGGGCCGCACCAACCGACAAGCAAGTCAAGTTCCCATTTTACCTACCCCATTAGGACATCGGACGGTACCAACGCTACATCCTGGGGGCACGCCATAAACGGCAACGCATCCGTGTACATATTCGAGTCAACCCGAATAAATACATGTCAAAATTCGAGTCAACTTCATTCCAGGGCGGCGGGGATCAGATAGTCAAACTCGCGGTCCACCGCGACATCCGTTAAGACCTTGGCAATCATGGCGGGTCAAGAAAAAGGCCGGGAACATTCACATGTCCCCGGCCTCAAAAACTGTCAAAGGCTGTCGAAACTTACCATCCGGACTCAGTAGCCGGAAACGGTGCCGTTGGTTGGCGATCCATAGGCCGGCAACGAGGCTACGCACGCTTGATTCGACGTATCTGAGCCCGCATTGTACCACGCGACGTGGCCATCGACGAAGGCGATATTACCGCCGGCTCCCGCATGATTTCCACCCCAAGCCGATGAGGACGGGAAGGCTGCCGCTGTGTTGCCATTCTTATCCCAGACAATCGGATCCCCCGCAGGGGTGGTTTCAGACAGACCGCCCGCGTAGGAGTAGGTACAATTCACAGCCACCATATTGGAGACACCAGGAGGACTGAGCCTTGTGAACTGAACTTCAGCCGAGGGACAAAGAAAGATATTGTAATCACCGGGTTTGGCATAGCTGGCTCCCAGCGCAGCCATGGTGGCAGGGAACTGTTCCCGATTGTCATTCGAATAGAACTTAAGAAAAAGAATGACCTGCTTCAGATTATTCGAACAGGTGGCACGACGAGCTTTCTCACGAGCCAACGAAAGCGCTGGGAGCAACAACCCCGCCAAGATACCGATAATCGCAATGACGACCAGCAACTCGATCAACGTGAACCCCTTCACCTTCATCTTGCGCAAGAACTTGCTCATCTGCTTTCTCCTTATGAATGCTACTCTTCCCAAATCCCGCAACCCGTTCTGGACTGCATGGGCGTACTCTATAGCATGGATTCAGGAGCGTCAATAGGCGCGTGACATATTTTTCTGGTGACCGGCGAAGCCGCCTCACCCCCAAAGTCACACCGCCTCCTGCCTTGATTTCCATGCCTCTCATTCGGTATCATTCCCGCCCAGCGTAACCATGGAGCCGCCGACATGACCCGATTCAACGGACGACCAGGCCTCGAATTCGAACCCTGGAAATCCCAGCAGGCCGTTCAGGCGGACGAACTGAAAAAGCATCTGCGGCACTGCGCCCGGCATTCCCCGTATTACCTGAAGCTGTTTGCGGAGTCCGGGCTCGATCCCGCCACCATCGGGCTGGAGACGTTGTCGCGCCTGCCGGTAACCTCCAAAACCGACTTCGCCTAGCACAACAGCGAGTTTCTGGCGGTCCCCACCGAGGCGATTGTCGATATCGTCCTCTCCTCCAGCACCACCGGCCGCACCACCCAGGTGATGTATCCCGAACGGGATCTCCAACGGCTGAGTTACAACGAGGTGACTTCGTTCGCC
>JBAXWO010000543.1:0-2465 GCA_037128375.1 bacterium | reverse complement strand
CAAAGGCTTTCTCGCCCATGTCGTCCTGTCCCTCACGGGTATCTTCCAGCCTGCTCTTCGCCGTCTTTTCGCGGGTGGTCGCCGCCGTGGCGGCCACGTCAAACATCCCCACGAGGGTCTTGCCGAACATCGCCACGGCCACAACGACCGCCGCCGCGATCAACACGGCGAGAATGACGTATTCCATCATCACTCCGCCCGCCTTGTCACCCATCACCCGGCATACCATCTTGAACAAACGCCCGTTCTTCCAACGCTTCATACTTTCTCCTTATATCGCCTGCTCTTGTCCTCGCCCCTCACCGGCGGTCATGGCAACGGCAGGCTCACGCCACTCATAACCATCCGGTAAAGTTGTACAAAAGAGTTGCCCACGGTGCCGAAATCCTCGCCGGAAATCGCGCCCTCGACGAAAAAGGTGCGTCCGGAGGGGTTGAACATGCCGGTCGAGGCCCCCACCAGGGGAAGAATGATGAGAACCGTTAGAAGGATATACTCCAGTAGAACATCGCCCCGCTCGGAACGTATCAGGCGACTACCACAATCCCGAAAGAACGTTCGCTTCTGGGTCATAAAGCCAAGCGCCCCCATCGAGCTAATTACTTCTATCGCTCAGTCGCAATATGACCCCAAGCAATGGTCTGGGCAAGCTTCTTTTTCAGTTTTTCCGATGCGTGCGTCGGCCTTTTCTCAGGCTTTGAGACCCTGCCCTTGACACCGTGATCAGATCACCGTCCGTAGGTGCGGCGGGGTTCTGATCGAGCATCGGGCAGCGCAACGCGCGGTTGCATCCGAGGACCGGAATCAGCGGAAAGGCATGGCGGCGCAAATCCGGCATTCCCACCCGCTCCGGATGGATGAGACATCCCGCCCGCCGACCCGGACCATCCAGAAAACCGGCAAAACAACAGCTTCCGTATAGCCGCATCCAGAGCCAGGCGGTGAGACCAAAAGTCAAGGGCGCCAACACCGTCACCAACAGGTGATCACGCCACCCCCCGCGGCCCAAGTGGATTCGGACAAGGTCACGAAAACCTGGACGGGATGAGGCCAGAGAACGAAACGCCCGGGTATTCGCCTCCAGATACGCCAGAACCCGTTCCGGGCGCCACCGCAGGTTGACACAGCATCCGCAACACCCCTCCCTGAACGACTGGCATTCCATCATGATCCCCTTGTGTGCGGTACTCCCTCAAAAAAAAGGGCGCCCTTCATGGGCGCCCCCTCGACTCTCTCCCGCACCGCACGCTTATGCGTTTTGAGCAGGAGCGGCCGCCACCTCGCCCGAACATGGCGGCAAACCCGCCAACTTGGCCAGCAGGTCGTACTTGGCCAGGGTCAGCTTGTCGGCCTTCGCCATCAACTCGTCGGCATGTGCCGGGTTGATCTGCTTCAGCACACGGAAACGGTTTTCCTTCATGGCATGCTCGCTAAACTTCATGGTCGGCGCCTTGCTGTCCAGCGTCAGCGGATTCTTGCCCTGTAACGTCAACTCAGGGTTGTACCGATACAGAGGGAAGTGACCCGAGGACACCGCGTCCTTCTGTTCCTGCATGCCGGAGGTCATGTCGATGCCATGGGCGATGCAATGCGAGTACGCGATGATGATCGCCGGCCCGTCATACGCCTCGGCCTCGGCAAACGCCTTCACGCACTGCGCCGGATTCGCACCCAGCGACACCGTCGCCACATAGATGTTCCCGTAGGTCATGGAGATCATCCCCAGATCCTTCTTCATGCTGGGCTTGCCGCCCGCCGCGAATTTGGCCACCGCGCCCATCGGCGTGGACTTGGAGGCCTGCCCGCCGGTGTTAGAGTAGACTTCGGTATCCACCACCAGCACCTTGACGTTCCGGCCGGTCGCCAGCACATGATCCAGGCCGCCATATCCGATGTCGTAGGCCCAGCCGTCGCCACCGATCACCCAGACCGCCTTCCGCACCAGGTAATCCGCCACCGAGGCCAATTGGCTGCACACCGCGTTCGGGCATCCGGCCAACTTGGCCTTCAACACCTTCACACGGGCACGCTGATCCTCAATGCCGGCCTGCGTGGATTGATCGGCGCTCTTGATCGCCGCCAGCAGATCCTTTTCAATCTGCACATCTGCACAGGCGCCGCCAATCAGCTTCTCAAGAAGCTCGAGGGCATATTCGTTGAACTTGTCCACCGCCAGGCGCATCCCGTAGCCGAATTCGGCGTTGTCCTCGAACAGCGAATTCGCCCAGCACGGCCCCCGCCCGTCCTCACGCACCGTATAGGGCGTGGTCGGCAGATTGCCGCCATAAATGGACGTGCATCCCGTGGCATTGGCAATATAGAGCCGATCACCCGCCAACTGGGTCAGCAGTTTGATGTACGGCGTCTCGCCGCAGCCCGCACAGGCGCCGGAGAACTCGAACAACGGCTTCACCATCTGGCTGCCCTTGACCGTTTCCTTCTTGTACAGCGCCGGATCCGTCTCC
>JBAXWO010000542.1:0-2479 GCA_037128375.1 bacterium | reverse complement strand
GGTTCAGATTCTGGAACGCTTCAGGGCGAAGATAGCTGGCGGCAAGCCAATCATCGGCGGCGGCGCGGGCACCGGCATCAGCGCCAAGTTCGAGGAAGTTGGCGGCATTGACCTCATCGTCATCTATAACTCCGGCCGGTTCCGCATGGCAGGGCACGGCTCGCTCGCCGGCCTGATGCCCTTCGGCGACGCCAACGCGATCGTCATGGAGATGGCCAACGAGGTTCTTCCCGTGGTGCGCAACACGCCCGTCCTCGCCGGTGTTTGCGGAACCGACCCCATGCGTCTGATGGACAAGTTCCTTGAGCAGGTCAAGGCCGTCGGCTTTGCCGGCGTCCAGAACTTCCCCACCGTGGGCCTGATCGACGGAACGTTCCGCGCCAACCTCGAGGAAACCAACATGGGCTATGGCAAGGAAGTGGACATGATCCGCATGGCCCACGACCTCGACCTCCTGACCACTCCCTACGTCTTCGACAAGGACGATGCCGTCGCGATGACCCGCGCAGGCGCCGACATCCTGGTGGCCCACATGGGGTTGACCACGGCAGGCTCCATCGGCGCCCATACGGCCCGCACACTCAAGCAGTGCGTCTCCGCGATCAACGCCATCGTCGATGCCGCCAAGAGTGTGCGCGACGATGTGCTCGTTCTATGCCATGGGGGCCCCATCGCAGAGCCGCCGGACGCCGAGTTCATCCTCAAGCACTGCAAGGCCGTCGATGGCTTTTATGGCGCAAGTTCCATGGAACGACTCCCGACCGAGCGGGCCATCAAGGAGCAAACCCAGAAATTCACGCAAATTCGACGCAACTAGGAGATTCTCATGAGCAGCATTCTGAAAGTGGCATTTGTTTCCGGAGGCCATCCCTTTGAAGTCCAGGCGCTGCACGCGGCGTTGCGCGCCCTGCCGGGGGTGGATATCTACCCGCAACACATGGATGACTGGTGCGCGGCAGGATCGGCGCGCCAGGACTATGATGTGGTCGTGTTCTACCACATGCTCATGGATGGCCCGCCCGAAAAGGGCGCCTGGTATCAGGGCGCGATGAAGGCGGCATTGGAGGAGCTGGGGACAACCGGACAGGGCGTTGTCGTCCTGCACCACGCCATCCTGGGTTACCCGCAGTGGAAATTCTGGAGCGATCTGGTCGGCATCGCGGACCGGAAGTTTGGCTATCATCAGAACCAGCAACTCCGCGTGCATGTTGCGGATGCGGGACATCCGATCACCCGCGGGCTCAAGGACTGGGAGATGCCGGATGAAACGTACACGATGAACGAGCCGCTGGCTGCGGACGGCAACGCGCCCCTGCTGACGGTCGAGCATCCGCTCAGCATGAAGTGCCTCGCCTGGACCCGGCCATTCGGCAAGGCCCGGGTGTTCTGCCTGGCGAGCGGGCACGATGGCCAGACCTTTGTTCATCCGATGTTTCGCGAAGTGCTCGGACGCGGCATCCGCTGGGTGGCGCCGGTCGCCAAAACGGCGGAGTTGCCGGCAACCATGCTTGGAATCATGTTTGTGGAGAAGGGTAAGGCGGCCTTGCAGCAGCAGCCGACGCCGGTGTGCGGTCCCGGCCAGATCCTCTGCCAGACGTTGTACTCGGGGCTGACCAACGGCACCGAGCGTAATGTGCTGATGGGCGGCAATTACGGCGGAGGCTGGCCTTCCCGTTGCGGCTACCAGAACGTGGGGCGCGTGATCGAGGTTGGGGCTGGTGTAACCGGCTATGCGGTGGGCGACGTGATCTTCTCCGGCGAGTACACACAGCACGCGCAATGGTTCAACCGGAATGCGGTAGATCCCAATCGCCTGATGGTCACGCTCCCCGCGAAGGTGGCGCCCTCGCAGGCCGCGTTGTTTGGCATGGCGGCCGTGGCGTTGCACGATGTGCGCCGCGCCGGCACGAAGATCGGCGACCGCGTTCTTGTGGTCGGGGCGGGAGGCATCGGGCAGTTTACCGCCCAGGCGGCGCGCGCCGCGGGGGCCGAGGTGACGATCGTGGATCTGGACGAAAGCCGGTTGGCGGTGGCCCGCCGGTGCGGTATCCAGGATGCGGTGCGAATCACCGGCGCCGAAACCTGGGCGGGATTGAAGCGGCAGGGCTGCTTCGATATCGTGTTTGAGGATAGCGGTGCGCCGGTGATGGATGCCGTGGTGGGCGCCAACTGGGGGCAGGGTCTGGTGAAGTTCCGCGGCAAAGTCGTGATCATCGCGGGGCGGCAGCGGGTCGACTACGGCTTCAACGCGGCGCAAGGCTCCGAACTGGAAGTCAACCATGCCGGTCATTTTGAACGCCATGACCTCGAACAGCTCTGTCGTTTCGTTGCGGAAGGAACCCTGCAAATCGGCCCGATCATTCAGGACCAGGTGTCGATTCGGGATGCCGTCGGCATCTACGACCGGTTGCGCGATCAGCCGAACACATTGTTCGGCACCGTGTTTGACTGGACGGCCGTCTGAGGTGGGGCGTCAGGC
>JBAXWO010000541.1:0-2481 GCA_037128375.1 bacterium | reverse complement strand
GCGTGTTCCGCGCCGGGGACCGGCGCGTGATAGACCGCGAAGCCTCGATCCAGTCCGTGGATCGGCGCGAGACGCGGGGAACTGAGGAAGGCCGCCGTTTGAAAGCCAACTGCGGCAAACGATTCGGTCATCGTGGCGATGGTCGGCGGCAGGCCGCCGAAAACGTCGATCCGCAGGCCGTTTTCGGGCGGGTTGAGGCCGGTGAGGAGCGAGGCGTGCGCCGGAAGGGTCAGCGGAGTGGGGGTCGACAGTTTGTCAAAACGAAAACTCTCGCGCGCTAGACCGTCGAGCGCAGGCGTGGCCGCCGGTCCGCCGTAACAGCCCGGCATGTCGGCGCGCAGACCGTCGACCGTCACCAGCAACACGTTGGTATACTGCGGCTTGGAACAACCGCAGATAAAGAGAAGCGCGAGGAGGGCAATGAAAATGCTGCAAAAGGGCTTGAGATTCATGTGTTGGGGTTCTTTTTTTGGTTTCGATGTTTCCGATAATGTCGATATTATCGATAATGTCGATACGCTCGATCTTTCCGACACCGGTCACGGACACGGGTCACTCCAAAATCTTCAACAACCGTACTGTGACCTTGTGCGGAGGCGCCGCGTCGCGGTAGACCTGAGCGATGGCGATGGCGGACGAGAGAACCGTGCCGTCTTTGAGCTTGTCCGAGCCAAAGCGGGTGGTGAAGGCGTCGGCGCGCAGGATGATCGTGAATATCTGCTGCTTGACGGTGAGCAGGCCGGCGAGGTTGCGTATTACCGCCTCACGCTCGAATTCGCCGACGAATTTACTGCTACCGAAAGATGAGAGGTAAGTCGAAATCAACTGCGCAGACGTACTGCCTGCGGAGTAGACGTTGGCCAGAGCAGAGAGGCCTCGGACCGGGCCGTTCGCGCGCAGGCCGTTGTAGAGATTGGTCGCCAGCGGAGCTGGCAAGGCGGGTGTGAGGACGGTGACGGTGAGCGGTCGGGCGGGATCTGTCCCGGCCGTATTCCAACCGGGAGGAATGGAAATATAATTGGCGGCTTTTTCCGAACGCAACGGCATCCCGAGGTAGAGGAGCGCCAAGACATCCACGGGTGCGTTGTTGAGATTGACCTTGCCGACGGGCACGACACTCGGATCGCGCACCTCGAAAGAGTCGAGCACCCGGTGGTAGTCATTGGATGACGCATCAAACGGGAAGTGATCATAGAGGCGAACCGTCTCCCAAGGACCACAGAGCAGGTAACCCAGCTCGCCCGGCGTCTGCAACGGCGCATTGGCGACGTGCATCTTGAGCTGCGCACTCCGATCATCATATTGTATCCCGGTCCCGGCGATATCGTAGCAACCATCCATCCGGTTCGAGCTGAGACCAGCCTTTGCGGCAAGGACTGCATTGGTCAAGAGCGACACGTAAAGCGGCGTGGAGGCCACATAAGAAGGCGCGGTGGCGGTGGCGCGCGCGTAACGCTGGGTGGAAAGAAGATTTGTCACGCCGGTAATATCAGAAAGGGGCCAGGTGAAAGTTGGCGCGTTAGTGGAATAGGAACGCCATTGCTTGGCGCTAGAGCTACTGGCAGTGCTATAAGCGAAACGGGGATCGACGCACTCTGCCCAGAAGGTGACGGTTCTGCCACTGGCCCATATTGTTGGGGATGAGTTGGTGAGTGCTCCATCAAGAGACACTCGAAAACGCGCCCATTTTCCCACGTTGTTGGTTGGGTCGGTCGGGGCTGGCAAGCTAGACGCAAATTGATTGCTTAAAGTAGTGCTGCTAGCCGGGAAATACGTGCAACGCTCAGCGTTTTTGTTGTACACCTCCGTGCAGACGTAAATATCAAACTGGGGCAAAGGTATCGTTGGACTGTTGGTTGTGAAACTGACAGGTGAAGAGGATAGGGAGAGCGTTTGTTCGGGGTTAATATTAAACGTGGTGGATGGTGCTGAATTGGCAACGAAGATACTATTGGCCGAACCGCTAGGAGATACTTTGGCAGCAAGCGACCCCGCAGGGGCTTGGTTGATAAAACACAGGGCGCCTTTGAAGGATAAAGGAAAGTCAGTTGCCGTGGAATCGGTGACCGGCCATCCAGCAAAGTTGATAATGGGTTTATAGGTAATCGTATGCGTGGTATTAGTGCCAACGGTCACACTGGTATAGGTCATGGTTACGCCAAAACAGGTCAGCATCGGCAGTTTCTCGGTGATGGGGCGGTTGAATTGCCCGGCAGTGTGAGGGAACATGACCGAATCGTTGTCCAGATAATCGGCGAGCGCGGCGTAGAGAATATTGGGGCGTGTGAATGATGACCCCGACACCACGAGGGGCGGCGTTCCGATGCACCCGGCATCAGTAAAGGCCTGTATGATGGTTGGCTTGAGCGCGGCAAGCTGATTCGTCGTTACGCCAAACAAATTGATGTTGGTCACGCCTGCGACGTCATTGGTGCTGTAGCGTGAGAAGACTTCGAAGTTGGCGAGGTTGGAGTAATTGAT
>JBAXWO010000540.1:0-2488 GCA_037128375.1 bacterium | reverse complement strand
TCAGTGCTGAATGTGAAGCCACACAGTCCGCCCCCCCCCATGCAGAGTGACTGCTCGGTTCGCGACGAATTCGGACAATCGCTTAGGGACAGTGATATATACGAAGCCCATATACGGGCCTATGCGCTGGGCACGGGTGTGTGGGCATTGTCAGGCCGAAAACAGTAAGGAAGGAGTATCACATGAGTCAACATGATTGGGTGCTTGATTGTGAGGAAAGCAGAAGATTCAACGAAAAAGTGGCAAGGCAACCATTCGCCGCACAGTTTGCGGTTGACCGTTGCAGCAAATGTCGGTGCGTCAGGATCGCTGAGTACGCCAAGGCTGGTACAGGGGAGATGTACGTCTATAAGCCGATTCAATGGACGTGGAACCCATTCAAGACCCTGAAGAACGAGCCGCCATGTCCCGCGCACTGGTAGACAATGTCACCAGTCGAAACCCATATGCCGTGAATGTGAGAGGAACACAGCCATGAATCAGAATACCGTTCGCCTATTCGCGCTGATGACTGTTACGGTGGTCTTCACAACCGGGTTCAAACAGAAACGCGGGTCCATCCACGAGGCTGCGGAACTCGGGAATGTCACGGGCGTCGAGCAGCAGTTGAAAAGGGGAGTGAGAATTGACGCTCGGGATGAGGGAGGCAATACACCATTGATGTTGGCCGCATCCCACGGCCATTCCGAGGTGGTCGCATTCTTGGTGGCGAAAGGTGTGAACGTGAACGCAAAAAGCGATGGCGGGACACCATTGTCGCTGGCTTCGCTTGAGGGGCATCTGGGCATTGTCACGTTGCTGGTTGAGAAGGGTGCGGGAGTGAACGCAAGCGACAATGGGGGGCAGACACCACTTATGTCGGCGGCATTGCAGAATCATCTGGCCGTGGCCAAGTTCCTGATCGAGAAGGGGGCGGACATCAAGGCCAAGGACCCGACCGGCATGACACCGTTACTATGGGCGTCGTCGGGCGATAAGTTCGATGTGGGCAAGTACCTGCTGGAGAAAGGCGCAGACATCAAGGCAATGGACGGCCTTGGTCAGACGCCGCTGTTGACTGCGGCATCCATCGACAACTCCGACGCGGTCAAATGCCTTGCGGAAGCAGGCGCGGACGTGAACTCAAACGACAAAGACGGCGTGACCCCGTTGATGCACGCTGCCGCGAATGACAACTTCGAGGCCGTCAAACTGCTCCTGAACAAAGGGGCAAACGTGAATGCAAGGAGCAAGGATGGAGGTTCACCTCTGTTGTCGGCAATCGCTAACGGCCGGCTTGGCGTGGCAAAACTGCTCGTGGCCAAGGGTGCGGACGTGAATGCGAAGAACGCTGAGGGAGAAACGCCTCTATCGCTGGCGACGCAAATCGATCAGGTTGTAATCGTCGATCTCTTGGAGACCCACGGCGCCAAAAAATAGGCGCCCAGAATCGAATTGCCGTGTAGTATTGTGGCCGGCCAAAGGAGAAAACACTATGCGCCCGAGAACCCACCAGGCACAGCCAGCGAACGGGGACACCAGGCACAAGTGGTTCAACTCTCCCGTGACATTCCATGAAGGCACACTGGCCGAGATTCGGACCCACATCCCCGACTTTGAGCGTCGTGCCTTTGGATTGACCCAACTGGGCAATGAACGATCCCGCCTCAATGAACGCCTGAATGCGATTGTCAGACTGCCTTTCGGCGAGGACAAGACCTTCATCCCGGTCGGCGTCGTATCCAAGGACTATGCACTTGTTCCCCATACCGCCGTTCTGGACGTTGCTACCAAGGCCCTTGTTGCCGCGAAAATCACACCCGACGACGTTCATGCCGAACTGAAGATCACTGAATACGGAGAGCGTATGGCCTTGAGTCTGTACTTGCCGGATAAGTACCGTTTTGATCCCGGCGATGGCAATCCGATGGCCCTCCGCCTTGAATGCGTGAACTCAGTTGACGGCAGCACGCGCTTTCGGGCGTTGATGGGTTGGTTTCGCTTCGTGTGCGGCAACGGGCTTATCATCGGCGTGACCCGTTCCGACATGCGGCGCCGGCATGTGGGGGAGTTCCAACTACAGGACATCGGCGAGGTGCTTTCGTCGGGACTGACGGAGTCGATTGCAGAGAAAAAGAACTTTGAGACCTGGCGTAAGACGCCAATTACCCTGAATCAGTTGGAGCCCTGGGCTGAAGAGGTCTTGCGGAAAGACTGGGGATTCAAGGCCGCAACTCGCGCTTTCAACATTGCACGCACGGGATCGGACGTGAAAATCATCGGGCAGTACAAGGGCAAATCCCCCACGACAATTGACGTTCGGGTGACGGACCCGGTCCCCGGCGCACCGCACAAATCCAGCAACCTCTACGATGTGAGCCAGATTCTGGCTTGGCTGGCCAAAGAGCGCCGAGACGTGCAGGAGCAATTGGAGTGGCGGGAACAGATCCCCGGACTCATGAACTCACTGAATTGACGTGCGCCGCTCCAACTTGCATTGGGATTGCCC
>JBAXWO010000054.1:0-10052 GCA_037128375.1 bacterium | reverse complement strand
GTCCTGCCCATCTCCCATATCGCCGGTATCGACACTTACAAATGGCAGGATCTGGCGACTGTGGTTCAGGTTGAGCGAACCATCCCGTGGCTGGTCCATCCTGCCGCGCTTCTGGGCTTCACACCCCGCTCGTATCCCTCGGCTCAGCCGCTGCTTCTGGCCACCATTCAAATTCTCGGCGGTACGGGTGTGGACTGGGGATTCTACCTGCTCTCGGCCCTCTGCGGCGCCCTGGGAGTCTTCGGCGCTTATGCCCTCGGGCGCCGGTTGTTCAACTCCGATGTGCCGGCATTCTGGTTTGCCGTCCTTTATGTCTTTTCCCCCGTTTCCATGCGCTATAACTACTGGGCCACTGGACGCGGACTGCTGATGGGATTGCTGCCACTCTTCCTGCTGGCACTGTTCTCGCTTCCCCGGTTGTGCGCCATCGCCGGACTGGTTGTCATGATTCCCGTGCTCGGGATGGCCCATAAGGCGGGTTCGGTTGCCGCCGTCTTGATTCCCGTCCTGTTCGCCCTGTCCCCAATCCTGATCCTGTTCCGGACGAAATGGATCCCGCTCATCCTGCTGCTGCCCGCCCTGGCCATCGGGTCCCTGATGGGAGGGCACGGCGTGGCAAACCTGTCGTTCCGCCTCCTCAACCGGCTCGCCCTATTAATGCCGCTCGCCTTGGCGGGCTGGATCGGGGCTTCGCTTCGCCCGCGAGGCGAGGGGGCAACCGGTCACGTCTGGCTGACACGCCCGGCATGGCGCGCCATGCTGGCGGGCGGACTGGCAACATTCCCGCTGGTGTTTACCGACACCATGTACGGCACGATGCTGGCCCTGCCCTTCATCGCTTTTGCCGGGGCGGTGGGACTCCACTGGATCCTCTCGGGCTGCTCCGCCACCAGGACCCGCCTCATTCTGGCCTCCACCTCCCTGCTGACCGCCCTTTTTGCCGTAATCATCGTGGCCCACCAGGCCTTGGATTCGCCCCCTGAACCGGTCTTTCAAGCGGCGATGTTTCTTGAACGTCACGACCCGAAGGGCCCCTTCCGCATTGAGGCGCCAGGCCGCGCCCGAATGCAGATACAAGCCTACGTTTCCGGTTGCCCGCGCTTCAACGTTACCACCCGGGCCGACTCAACTCTGCGCGCCCATTGGCCGCCGCCTCGCCCCGAAAACTGGTGCCATGGGGCGGGGACCCTGATTGGCTATCTCAGGGGAATACTGTTTCTTGAAGGATCAAACACTGATTGGTACGGCGGCGCCAAACGTGTTTACTTCGTGACCATCGGGGGTAAGGGTTCGGTTCCGACAGACCAGCCGCTGCTTTTCGAGTCCGGCAACGTGGCCGTCTTCGGCCCGGACCGAGGGTCTTTTTGAGGCTTGCGTACAAGGTGTTGGACCGCTATCCATTCAAACATCCATGGACGTCCTAACCTTTATTATGCTGCAGGCGTCGATCCTGCTGCTGATTCTCGGCGGAGGGGGGGTGCTCCCTGAAGTCGTCTGTCTGGTCGCCGCGCTGGCCTGTGCCACTTGGGGGATCGGAGTCGTGCTACGATCCCGATGTTACATCCCCATCCCCGGAACAGCGCCCGCCTTCCCCTGGCTGGAAATCGCCCTGGCATTAGCCCTGCTCTTCACCCTCATCACCGCCCTTCCCCTGCCGCCGTGCTTCGCCCCCCTCACCGGCTCGCTGCGCCCGGACCAGAATCGCCTCGTGGATATCGCCCTGCAAAAGGCCGCTGCTTTAGGTCTGTTTGAATCGGGCACACCCTGGTTCTCCCTGTCCCGAAACCGCGCCGGAACCCTGCGTATGGTGCTGCTCCTCGCCGCCTCGTTTGGATCTCTGATGCTCGCTGCCTCGCTGCCCGCGCGACTCAAACTCGCCTTCCTGCACTTCATAGCCCTGGCGGGCGCGGTTGTCGCCGCCGGGGGCTACGTCAGTCAATGGCAGATTCCCCAGGGTGATACGCTATGGTGGACCCTTCCCGTCGAACACGGCCTCCCGGGGCCGGTGGGTTGCTTCATGAACCGCAACCATTTCGGCGGTTTCGTGGCTATGCTGACGCCCGCCGCACTCGCTTTGACCGGGCATGCCTTCCGCCGCCGGAAATGGGGAAACGGCATCCTCTTCCTTCTGGTGGCGGCCCTCATGATCTTCGCACTTATCCAGTCGTTATCCCGCGGTGCCATGATCGCGTTCCTGGCTGGATGTCTGGCACTGAGTTGGCTCCTGGCGTTCCGCAGACGCATGCTGGTTTCCATCGGCACACTGGCAGGGGTCGGGCTCCTGGCGCTTGTGATCTATAACACAAGCCCGTCGGTCCGGGATCGCCTGGAAAGTTTCCGGGACCCGTTGCACGCGCCCAGCGTTCAGAACCGTCTGATGGAATGGCGGGAATCCTTGCGGGTCTGGCCGCATTATCCCGTCGTCGGCGCCGGTGCCAATGCCCTGCGCATGGTCTATCCGCAAGTCCGCCAAACCACCTCGGGACGCTGGCTGGTGTTTTCGGAGAATGAATATATTCAATTGTTGGTCGAGGGCGGTCTCGTCGGCGTGATCCTGGCCAGCCTCGTCTGGGCGGCTTACCGCCATCGGCGGCGGAGCAACCCCGATCCTGTCCCGGATGTCATAACCTTATCTCTCACGGGGGCGGTGGCCGTCACCGCGACACATTGCATTTTCGACTTCCCCCTGCATCTCCCCCTCTATGCCGTGGTTTTGGCCTCACTGGCGGGATTGGCACTGCCCGCCCCGATCGACGCGCTCCCCCGCCGCCGTGCGCTGGTCCTGGCTCCGGTCTTCGTCGGTCTCGTCGGCTGCGCCATCATCAGCCTCATTTCGGCCGCCTCCCTTCGTGACCTTGATTCCTACCACAATCTCCGTAAAACCGACCCCACACAACTCCGCCGTGCCCTGATCTGGGCGCCAACCTCCTGGCACGCCTGGTATTACCTCGGACGTGCCGCCTGCCAGGAAGGCATCACCCGGCGCCGCGTGAACCTGTGTTACTTTGGCGAAGAGTTGATGACGGAAGCCACCCGGCTCGATCCGCAAAATTACCGGCTCTGGCGTGCCGTCGGCCAGACCCGCCTCTCCCTGAAGGATTATGATCGTGCCGAGGCGGCGTTTGCCCGGGCCCGGCAACTGCGCCCGTGGCTTTCATTGCCCCCTATCCGGAGGGACCCCTGATATGAACCAACTCCTCCTGGGCGCTTCCGTCCCGTTCACGCTGGCGCTGATCATCTACCTGGCACGAGGCGGCCGCGCCGGCCTGATCCTGCTGACCCTCACCCCGCTGGCCATGACGCTCAGCGCCCTGTGGGCCGTGGCGCCGGATATCCCCCGCCTCCTCGGCCTGCACGCCCTCTATCAACGGCTCGCCCTTGATCCACGCATGGACATTTTCTGGTGGCACTACACCATCGATCGCATCGAGACCGACTCATCCTGGTACGCCGTCGGCATCGCCCTGATGGCCGCCGCCCTGATCATCGCGGCGACCCGACAACTCTTCATGGAGGAACACCGCTAATGGCTCATGCTGCACTCCATTTCGCCCTGGGAATGACCGTGGGGATGGCGGTGACCGCGCCCCGGCTTCGTCGCGCCTGGCAGGCAGGCGAAGCGATTGCCCCGGCCATGCTCCGCAGCCTGGTCGCCTCGTGGACCCTGGGCGTCATCGCCATCGTCCCCAGCCTGCTACGGTACGCGGGCATTCCGGCATCATTCTGCGGGGGCTGGTGGATGAACGTCTTCATGCTGCATCCCCTGCTTAACGCCTGCCTGCCCCAAAGCACCCTTGCGGGCAGCGCCGCCTTTATGGGGGTGTTTATCGCGCAATACCTGGGCTTGCTCGCGGCTATCGTGCGGGTGCGGCGAGGATTATTGCCCGCGCCACCGTCAGGGACAAGGCGCCGCGGTTATTTTCGACCAGCCCCGCCGCCCGTTCCCCGTAGGCGCGACGCGCTGCCTCGTCTCCCAGCAGGTCTCCGATCCGCCGGCCCAGTTGCGCCGCGTCCGCCACCTGGATCAGGGCCTGCGCCTGCGTAAAGTCACGGATCACATCGGGAAAATTCTCCATGTTGGGCCCCACCACAATGGGCTTGCCACAGACCGCCGGCTCGATGATGTTCTGTCCGCCATGCTGGGTCAGGCTCTTACCGACGAAGATGACCGTCGCCCCGCGGTAGAAATGTTTGAGCTCTCCCGTGGTGTCCACCAGCAGGACGTCCGGCCGCTCGCCGGGCGCCGCGCGCCCCCCCAGGCTCCGCTGCACGAACGTCAGCCCACGGCGTCGAATGGCGGCCACGACCTCGTCGCGCCGTTCCGCATGGCGCGGAACCAGCACCAACCGGAGCGACGGGCACGCTGGCCTGCATTGCGTCAGGATATCGAGCAGGACCTCCTCCTCGCCGGCCCAGGTCGATCCACCCAGAAGAACTGGATCGCCTTCGCTGATCCCCGCTGCATCAAGCCACTCACGCGCCTTTTCCAGCTGGCCGGGGTCGCCGAGGGCCACGTCGTATTTGGCGCTGCCGGTCACGGTGACCCGTGTCGCCCCGGCCCCCAGCGCGAGGTAACGTTCCGCATCCTGCCGCCCCTGTACACACAACCCGTCAAGCAGTCGCATGACCGGCGCAAAGAGCCACCGGAAACGACGATAGCCCCTGAAGGAACGGTCCGACAGGCGGCCGTTCATCAGCAGCAGGGGAACTCCCCGCCGTTTTGCCATCCGCATCAGGTTGGGCCAGAACTCGCACTCGGTCAACACGAGCATCCGGGGCTGGAACGCCCTCAGCGCCCGCCGGATGACCCAGGGAAAATCCACCGGGAAATAGACGAGGACGTCGTCAGGGTGGAGCATCTTTTCCGCCATGGCGTGGGCGGTGGACGTGTTGACGCTCATGACAAAGGCGATATCCGGCTCCTGGCGTCGCCAGGCTTCCATGAACTTCACGGCCACAAACGTTTCGCCCACGCTGACGGCATGGACCCAGACCCGGGGCCGCTCGCGCAGGCGCGCCCACAGCGCCCCTTCGTAAACGCCGAGTCGTTGCGCAAATCCCTTCCTGTACCCGCCGCGCCGGCACATCCGTATCAGGTAGTACGGCAGCATGAGCAGCAATACAAACGGGAACGCCAGGTTGTAGATTATCCAGATCATGTGCGTCTCATCTTCCGGTTCTCCATCCTCACGCCCGCGGGTGCGCCTCGCGGTAGACCTTCTTCATGGTTTCCACCGTGACGTGCGTATAGATCTGTGTCGTTGACAGGCTGGCATGCCCCAGCAGTTCCTGAACACACCGCAAATCCGCCCCCGCCTCGAGCATATGCGTGGCAAAGGAGTGCCGCAGGGCATGGGGCGAAATCTCGTGATTCAAGTTCGCGGCCAGCAGGTATTTCTTGAGCAGACGCTCGATGGAACGGGAGGACAGCCGGGTGCCGCGCGCATTCACGAATAGCGGCTTGTCTCCGCGCTTCCGGACTTCGATCTCCGGCCACAGCGCATTCCTGAGATCCAAAGCCCGGCGCAGGGACTTCAACGCGGGCCGGCCCAGGGCGCACAGACGTTCCTTCTTCCCTTTGCCGCGCACCACCACCACCCCGCTCAGCAAGTCCGCCGACCCCTCCTGCAGTCCGGCCACCTCACTGACGCGCCCGCCGGTGCTGTAGAGCGCCTCCAGAATCGCCTCATCCCGCCGGGCAATGTACTCCGCCATCCGCCTTTCGCGCGCCCCGCGCGGCGACTCACCCTCGTCCCAGCCCTTGGCGGGCATCGCCAAAAGGCGCGTGACCTCGTTTACGGAAAGGAATTGGGGAAGTTTTCGGGCGCGCTTCGGCGCCTTCAGACCGTTGAACGGGTTCGTCGGCACCAGCCCTTCCCGTTCCAGGAATTTATAGAACGCACGCAGGCTGGAAAGCTTCCGTGATGTGGTGGTCGCCTCGGCTCCCTTTTTTTGCGAGTCGACCAGAAAATGCCGCGCCGCAAAACGGTCCACGGCACTCCAGGCAAATGGCGGCAGCGCGTCGCCGCCCCATGTAAACCGGGCAAACTGCGCCAGGTCCATCAAATATCCCGCCACGGTATGCGGCGAGGCGTTACGTTCGTGTTCCAGATGGGCCAAAAATTGCGCGGTCAAAGGATCATCCGCGAGCCGCCGGATACCCCACGCCGTCACGGCTTTTTCCAGGGGCTTTTGCGCCCGTTGCCCGGAGGCGGTGTCTTCTGCCTCAACGACCATACCCCACCTGTTAGTCTGTCTCCGCCGGCTTCTCCTGGCCGGCAACATACTTCCTGAGCATTCTCTTCAGCGCCGATTTCTGGCGCGGCGTCAGCGACTTCCGCTGGGCAAACTGACGGGACAGTGAAACGTAGAACTCCTTGTCGTCAAAGGTCTTCCCCGCCTTGTTGGTGACCTGTTTCCATTCCGTGACGTTCTTCAACTGATCCAGCAGCGCGCCGCTCTCCGTATCTTCGACGCCCGGGCTCTCATTCAGTTCCAGCGACTCCTGCAACGCCTCGAAATCAGGAATACGCTCGGCGTATTTGAACACAATCCGGTTGAGAACCTGCGCCTGCGCGGGCGACAGCCCCCGGTTTTGGTCCACCCGCTGCTGAAGCGACAGCACGAACGCCCGGTCATCGAACGTCCGCCCCCTGCGTTCCTTGGGGGCATCAAATTCAATGGTCTTCAGGAGCGCCAATTTCTGAATCGTCGAGGGCCGGGGCGGTTCCTGCGGTTTCTCATCAAGCAACCGCGCCAACCCCACCGTCTTGAGAACCTCGTCCAGACCCTCGGTCTGCTCCCGATAACGCAGCGCCAGCCGACCAAGGGTTTCGAGTTGTCGTTGCGATAACGGCTTCTCGTTTTTGGCAAGTTGGTCCCGGATGGAGTCGGAAAACTTCTTATCGCTGTAGGTGCGGCGACCACGCTTGGTCTCGGGTCCCCACTCCTTGACCTGATCCAGCGCCCCCAGGAGCGCCTCCACATGCGCGGGCGGGGCGGCGGGGCCTTTCGCATGAACCATCCACTCCTGAAACCGGGCGTAAAAATCCTTGAGCATCGTCGTCCATTCGACCTTGCCCTGCTCGACTTCATCAAGCAGTTCCTCCATGCTCGCCGTGAATTTGACGCCGAACAGCTCATTCAGATGCTCGGACAGCATCGCGCTCACCTGCATTCCAAGGTCGGTCGGCTGAACGGCCCTCTTTTCCTTGGAAACATATTTCCGGACATACAAGGTGCCGATGATCGAGGCATAAGTACTCGGGCGCCCCACCCCATTCTCCTCCAGTGCCTTGATCAGCGAGGCCTCGCTGTACCGGCCCGGGGGCTGGGTCTCCTTGCGTTCGGAAAGCCAACGGACCAGGTCGAGCTTTTCACCGGGCTCCACCTGCGGGAGCTGCTCCACCTCCTCCTCGTCATCCCCGGCATCCTTGTCGCCCGGATCCTTCTCCTTGGCCTTCTTCTGCAGGCCGCTCACCTTCATATACCCCGGGAAGACCACCTGTGAGGCCGTGGCGCGAAACAGATAGTCGGGCACAACCGACGCCGACACCGTCACCACCTCTACGGTGCGTTGTTCGATCCTGGCCGGGGCCATCTGGCTGGCCACAAACCGCTGCCAGATGAGGGAGTACAGCTTGAACTCCTCGGAACTGAGCAGGTGCGACAGGCTGTCCGGGGTACGAGTGACGTCGGTCGGACGGATCGCCTCATGCGCCTCCTGGGCCGACCCGCGGCTCTTGAAATAGTTAGGCTTTTCCGGGAGATACTCCTGGCCGTATTGGGATTCAATATACCCGCGACACGCCTTCAGGGCGTCCTGGGCAATATTGAACGAATCGGTACGCATGTAGGTGATCAAGCCGGTGGGGCCGTCACCCAAGTCCACGCCCTCATACAGCTTCTGGGCGATTCGCATCGCACGGGACGGAGACAGGTCGAAAACACGGGAAGCGGCCTGCTGGAGACTGCTGGTGATGTAGGGCGGGAACGTACGCCTCGAAAGCTCACGGCGAATCACATCACTGACCTGCAGGTCCCGGCCTTCGAGATCACGCGTCACTTCCTCGGCCCGCTCCTGGGTCTTGATCTCCGCCTTCTCGCCATGAATGCGCGCCAGCCGTATGGCGAACGGCTCACGGGGATCGACCCGCTTGCTGACATCGGCCCCAAAAATCCAGAATGCCTCCGGCTTGAAATGGCGGATCAGGTCCTCCCGCTCGCAAACCAGCCGCAGGGCTACGGATTGCACACGGCCGGCGCTCAACCCACGGCGGATGCGACTCCACAACAGGGGGCTGACCTTATAACCGACAATCCGGTCCAGTACCCGCCTGGCCTGCTGCGCATTCACCAGTTTCTGGTCGATTTGCGAAGGGTTGGCAAACGCCTCAGTAACGGCGCGCGGGGTGATCTCGTTGTAGGTCACCCGGAAAAAGTTCTCCTCCGGAACCTTGCCCTTCAGCAAGGCTTTCAGGTGCCAGGCGATCGCCTCCCCCTCACGATCGGGATCGGGCGCCAGATAGATGGCCTCACATTTCGACGCCACGTCGCAAAGTTCCTTGACCAATTTCTTCCGGTCCTCCGAAACCTCGTACTTGACCTTGAATCCCTTCTCGACATCCACCCCGAGCGACTTGACCGGCAGGTCACGCACATGCCCCATGGAGGCCTTCACGATGAAATCGTGCCCAAGGATTTTGTTAATCGTTTTGGCTTTGGCAGGCGATTCGACGATAACGAGTTTCTGACCCATGTTACATTCCTTACTGTCTTCTCAGCCCCACCCGCTGGCCGGGCAACATTTTCACCGCACGTTTCATTTCAAGCCCCAGCAAAAGCACACTGACGGCCGACGCTTTCAGGCCCGATCCCCGGATGAGGCTGTCCACGTCCATCTCGCCCTCCGGCTCGATCAAGGCCATCAACGTGTTTTCGTCCGGCGTAAACTGCGGGCCGCGGGCCGTCGTTCCGGGCTCCGCAGCCGGCCGAACCGGCGCCTTCGGCAGGAGGGTCTCCAGTTCCTGCAAAATATCATCCACGCCCTCCACCAACCGGGCTCCGCTCTTGATCAGCCTATTGGGCCCCCGCGCCCCGATCGCGTCGATCCGGCCCGGTACGGCAAACACGGTCCGCCCCTGTTCCATCGCCTGGTTCGCGGTGATCATGGCGCCGCTGGTGACATCCGCCTCCACGACCACCACCCCAAGCGACAGGCCGCTCACAATGCGGTTCCTCACGGGAAAGGTCGTCCGATCCGGCTGACGCCCCATGGCATATTCGCTCATCACCGCGCCATGGCCGACGATCTCGCCCGCCAACCCCGCGTTTTCGGCGGGAAACAGGCAATCCAGCCCTCCGCCCAACACCGCCACCGTGCGCCCCTTTCCCTTGAGCGCTCCGCGATGGGCCGCCGTATCGATGCCGCGCGCCAGACCGCTGACCACGGTCACGCCGTTCTCCGCCAGTTGAAAGGCAAGGCGCTCGGCGGTTTCCAGTCCGTAGTGTGACGTCCGGCGCGACCCCACCAGGGCCACCCCGTGCTCATCACGCGCCTGCAGCGAGCCCTGCACATAGAGCGCCATCGGGGGATCGTAAATCTGGAGGAGCCGCCGGGGATACTCCGCATCCACCTGCGTGACGAGATGCGCCCCCAAGGCGGCCGCCCGCTCCTCCTCCTGCGCCACATCGATCCCGTCGCGCTGGTCCAGTATCTTGGACACGGTATCCGCCCCCACGCCAGCGACGGCGAGCAAGGCCTTGCGGTCCGCCGTCAGGATGGCCTCGGGGGATCCCAGTGCGGCCACCAGCGTCCGCACTCGGACGGGCCCTACCCCCTGCATCATGTTCAGCGCGATGTATGCCTGCCGTGAATTCAATGGCGGCGTCTCCTCCCCTGTCACCCTCAAGGCAACCAACGGAGGCGGATAGATAACACAAGAGTCCCACCCGCGCAACCAGAACGGCGGAAATAACATCCGGAGGGGCAGGCGCACGCCCTCCTGAGGATTTGATAACCTGCCTGGCTGATTGACTCAAGTGACCCCAAC
>JBAXWO010000539.1:0-2489 GCA_037128375.1 bacterium | reverse complement strand
AATCCGAAGCCACCCCCACCCCTGACGCACCTGCCTGGCAACCGGTCATGTATTAAATTCTGGGCAAAGATACCAAAGAAAACCGCTGCATCTCAACATCAATCGTAACAGATTGGAAGCCCGAAGTCAGGAGTCGGTATTCAGCGTTGCCGATTCCTCATTTCATGCTGAATTCTGGCTCCTGACTGCCTGTGTTACCCCCCATCAACCGCGATCAAAACCAGGCCTCATTTCCCCTTTCGCGAACCGTCAATTCATTTTGGAGTTCCCTGGCACGAACATCCATGGCTGGAGTCCTCTCGGGTGTCTTCATGATACGATTCAGGTTCTCGCGCGCTTCCTTGTATTTCCCAAGCTTGATCTGCGCCTCAGCCGCATTCAGGTATACTTCAATCCAGGCGTAGTCTCCTTTCTTTACGAGACTTATGGCTTTGTTCATGTATTCGCCCGCCATCTTCAGATCGCCTGATCGCAAATAGACCAAGGCAATGGTGTCGAAAATCGCAAAATCCTGTCCGCCCTTCTGTAGAAGATCGGGGACAAGCGCCAGCGCCTGTCCCGTGGTGGCCGGCGTCTGCGCCAGGGTATAGGCCAGGTTATTCAGCACATTGAGGTCATCAGGATAGAGGTTGCGCGCAAGGTTCAACACAGCAATCGCCTTGCCAAGGTTTCCCTCGCGACGGGCAGCCTCGGCGGCAAGCAAGTACATGCGCGGACTGGCCTGCTTGCGCCCTTGCTCGCGCGCAATGGCCTCCGTGAGCACGCCCATCGCCCGATCGGTCTGCCCCTGCAGGAAGTAAATCTCCCCCAACCTTTCCGCCCAGATGTTCTCGGCGGGGTATTTGGCCGCCAACCCCTCCAGTGCGCGCACCACATCGGGATCGTTCCCGCCCGCCCTTGTTTTCAGCCCGACAATCAGTTTATAGAACGGCCAGGGTTCCAGCGCCTGTTCGGCTCCGTTCCGCGCACAGGACGTGGCCCATGCCATATCCTTGGTCTTAATGGCACACTGAACTCCCAACACATACGCCGGCAACAATCCCTGCCCATCCTTGATCGCCGCCCGGGCCGCCTGGCAGGCCGCTTGGGTCATTTCCTTCCGAATCAGAAAATCGCCGGCGCGCACCAGCATGGCGGGAGAATACTGCCGGGCGCTGACCGCCTGGTCGACCACCTGCCCGGCCCATGCCGCGTTCCGACCGTTTTGAATGCCCCGCACCACGTACGCCAGCCATATTTCACCGTCATGCGGGCAGGCTCGCAAGGCCTCCTCCGCCAAGCCAAACTCGTTGCTCAGAACGATGTTCAGACGCCACAACAGGCTCCACCTCGGTGCCAGTTCCAAACTGCGCCGCACCGGAAGCATGGCCTCCTGTTGGCGTCCCTGCCTCATCAGGAGCCGGGCCAGATCGCTCAGGGCCAGCGCTTTTTCGCGCGGATCCCGCCCCACACCTTCCCATAACGCCGGGGAGGAGGTGTCTCCTCGGCCCCGGGCGGCCAACCAGTCGGCCTTGAGTCGATTGAGTCCCTTCAGGAAAGGCGTCTTCCGCACCGGCAGGGCGGCGGCCTCACGAGCGTAGTCATCCTCTTTCAGAACGCCGCCTCTCCATTCCGTCGCCCATTCCGCAGGGGCCAGCAATTCGGTCTGCTTCTTGGGAACCGGCAAATCCTGCAGGTTCTCGACCACCACCATCCGCTGCCCCTCCACCACTCGACCCGTCTCCAGCAGCAGCTGCGCCCTCAACACCGGCGGGACGGAAACGCTCAGCCTGTTGATCAGGAACAGGGACTCCTCGGGAAAGCCGAAATAGTTCCACAGGCCCGCCAGGGCCAAAACCCACTCGCCCGATTCCGGGAATTCGCGCCGGGCCTCTTCCATGAGCCCCATCGCATAGAACCCGATGCCCAGTTCAAGGCCTGCACCCGCCTGATCCATCCATACCGAGAGGGAAGGATGACTCTCCCCGCGCCAATACTCGGCCAGCGTCTCGTAGGCCATTTCAGTTTCGCCCTGCGCCTTGTAGAGCGCGGCATGAGTCAGAAGAAAAGCCCCGCGCTGGCGGGATTCGGAGCCCTCGAACTCCTTGAGCTTGGCATGCGCTTCGTCCCAGCGACCGAGTTCGCCCAATACCTGCGCGTAGAGCACCTGCAAACGGGTATCCAATTTGCCCGTTTGTTCCGCTTTCTTGAGGGAGTCCAGGCACATTTGCAGCCGGCGGCGATACCCCTCCCGTGTCACCACAGATCCCAACTCACTGGCGAGCGGAATCTGCGACCACAACTCTTTCCAAGGCGAAAACCGGCGGGCGGCGAGATAAAACGGGCGCATATCCACAAGGGTTCCGATTCCCGGTTTAACCATCCCCACCTCATCGTGGCGGAACATGAACCATTTCCGGCCGTTCTCGGCGGGCGCGATCATCAGGGAGGGATCATCGGGCGCGACCGCCTGCATCCGCCGATATGCCAACCACCCCAAATCGGGGCGC
>JBAXWO010000538.1:0-2493 GCA_037128375.1 bacterium | reverse complement strand
GCGAGGTGGTCTCGCTCGTGGGGCCGTCGGGCGGCGGGAAGAGCACGCTGCTGCACACGTTGGGCGGATTGGATCAACCGTCTTCCGGTCAGGTGTTGTTCAGGGGCCGAGATCTTTACCGGATGTCGCCGCGGGAACGCACGACGATCCGTGCGCGGCATGTCGGGTTCATGTTTCAGGCGTATCACCTGCTGCCGGAATTGGATGTCCTTGAAAATGTATTGTTGCCGACTTTGACGGCCTGGGAGATGCGGCGTCTGTCGACCCAGCATCGCGCCAAGGCCGAAGCGTTGCTGGCAGCGGTAGGATTGGCGGAGCGCATGCATCATACCCCCCTGGAATTATCGGGCGGCGAGCAGCAGCGGGTTGCGATGGCGCGGGCGCTGATGAACGACCCCGAACTGGTTCTGGCGGATGAGCCGACCGGGAATCTGGACAGCGTGACGGGGGATCATGTGCTCAAGTGTTTGTTTGCGCTGACCCGCGAGCGGCGCCACACGCTGGTGCTGGTGACGCACAACGACGAGATTGCCGCCGCGTGTGACCGGATCATTCACCTCAAGGATGGCCGTCTGGTCCCGCCGGCAGCGTGAGTTCGCTTGCCGCCGCCGATGCCCACGTCCATTCTTGCTTTGTCGTTGGCGATGTCTATCATGCTGCGAACGAAATAAGCGTGTGGAGATCAGCATGACGGAACTCGAAAAACAGTACGATCCCAAAAAGGTCGAGGCGCGGCGTTACCAGTGGTGTCTCGATACGAACGCGTTCCACGGCGATTCCATACGCGGCGGCGATCCGTTTTCCATTGTGATTCCGCCTCCCAATGTCACCGGCATCCTTCACATGGGGCATGCCCTGAACAACACCATTCAGGATATCCTGATCCGGTGGCAGCGCATGGAGGGCCGGAACACAGTCTGGATGCCCGGCACGGATCACGCGGGGATCGCCACGCAGAATGTGGTCGAACGCGCGCTGCGCAAGGAAGGCAAAACGCGCCACGATCTCGGTCGGGAGGAGTTCATCAAGCGGGTGTGGGCGTGGCGCGAGGAATATGGGGGCACGATCATCCGTCAGCTCAAGAGCCTGGGGTCGGCCTGCGACTGGCAGAGGGAACGATTCACGATGGATGCCGGCCTCAGCGAGGCCGTCGAGGAGGTGTTCTGCCGCCTTTATGATAAGGGCCTGATTTACCGGGCCAACTACATCACGAACTGGTGCCCCCGTTGCCACACCGCCCTGTCCGATGAGGAGAGCGAGCATCAGGACACCGCTGGAAAATTGTACTACGTCCGTTATCCCGTCAAGCGCGACGGGCGTTTGACGGCGACGGAATTCGTGGTGGTGGCCACGACACGGCCCGAGACGCTGTTGGGCGATGTGGCCGTGGCGGTGAATCCGAAGGACGAGCGCTACAAGGCCCTGATCGGCAAGACCCTCAGCCTGCCGGTGCTGCACCGCGACCTTCCGGTGATCGCCGACGATTTTGTCGATCCGGCGTTCGGCACCGGCGCGGTCAAGGTGACGCCGGCGCACGATCCGAACGACTTTGAAATGGGCCGCCGCCATAACCTGACGCCCATCAACGTGATGCACCCGGATGGCCTGATGAACGAGGGCGCCGGGCCGTATGCGGGGCTGGATCGTTTCGAGTGCCGCAAACGGATCATCATTGATCTCACCGCCGCCGGGTTGATGGAGAAGATTGACGACCATCAGCACGCTGTGGGGCATTGTTACCGGTGCGACACCGTCGTGGAGCCGCGGTTGTCGCTCCAGTGGTTCGTGCGTATGAAACCGCTGGCCGGGCCGGCGATCGAGGCGGTGCGGGACGGTCGGGTCCGGTTCACGCCGGACCGGTGGAGCAAGGTTTATCTCGATTGGATGGAGAACATCCGGGATTGGTGTATTTCCCGCCAGATCTGGTGGGGGCACCGCATTCCGGTCTTCTACTGTGACGCCTGCGACCACCAGTGGGCGGCGCGCGGCAAGCCTGCGTGCTGCCCGAAATGCCAGGCAACGGCCATCCGGCAGGATGAGGACGTCCTGGATACATGGTTTTCATCCTGGCTGTGGCCGTTCAGCACCTTTGGCTGGCCGGAGACGAATGCCGACCTCAAGTTTTACTATCCGACCCACACGCTGGTTACCGCCTCGGAGATCATTTTCTTCTGGGTGGCCCGGATGATCATGGCCGGGATGGAGTTCATGGGCGAAGTTCCGTTCCGCGAGGTCTATATCCACGGCACCGTGCGCGACGAACACGGGCGGAAGATGAGTAAGAGCCTGGGGAACTCGATCGATCCCCTGACCATCATTGAGGAATACAGCGCCGACGCCCTGCGTTTCAGCCTCATGATGATCACCGCCACGGGGCAGGACGTGTTCCTCTCCAACGACAAGTTCGAGATCGGCCGTAATTTCGGAACCAAGATATGGAACGCCGCCCGTTACCTGCAGATGCAGGACAAGGGCGAGACTGGCGGGAACATG
>JBAXWO010000537.1:0-2494 GCA_037128375.1 bacterium | reverse complement strand
CTTGGAAGAAATTGCCGAGCTAGAGGATTTGATCGCCGCCGCGGGGTACCCGGACGACGAGCATTCTTTACGTGCGCTGACGTTCCTTGAAAGCGAACTGGCGAAAAAGGAATTCCGCCTGGATAACAAGGCGGCCGACCTGAAGATCGACCTGAACGTCAAGATCGTCCTGTTCGACCAGAGCGGGGAGTATTACCGTTACAACGGCGACATCGAAAGCGTGGTCACACGCGCCGATAATGCCAAGGTGCTGGGACGCCAGACCTTTCATGCCGAAGGGCCGCGCGCCCTGGGCTCGCAGTCAGCGCTCCGGGGTTTGGCTGACAAGTTGACGCCCGAACTCGATAAGTGGGTTCTGGCGACCTGCACCGCTGTCCGTTCGGAACTGGCGGCCGAAGACGTTCTCGTTCAAAGGCGCCTGCCCAACCTCGCATCCGGCGATCCCGCCTATGCGCTCCATTTCACGAAAACAGTGGACGAACTGCCGGGCGTGGTGTCATGCACACTCGTGGCGCAAGACTACGCCGCCCGTACCATGACCTTCCGGGTGGTCTATGACAAAAACGCTTTTGCGGGCGGCTTTATGAACCGCCTGTTGACGATCGAACAACTTGGATTGAAAGCCGTCAGGTAATGGGAGGGACGACCTCCGCGTCGTCCGGGCAAAAGGAAAGGAATAAGTCATGAAAATACGCAACATCGTTCTTAGTCTCCTGGGAGTCGTCCTTGTGGCCAGTCAGGCCAACGCGCAATATCCCGATGAGGTCCGCCAGGCCATCCAGATGGCGGTGGCTGAGGCACAGGCCTCGCTCGGTTCGAGTGCCATCGGCCCCACCACCCCCATTTCCGTCCTGCCGTTCAGAGGCGATCAGTCGGGCTACGTGGAGGGTCTGATCAAGAATGCCGTCACCGCCTCCGGTCGTCAGTATGTCGAGGGGAAGGACGATCCATTCTGGAATGAACTCCTCAAGGAGATCGCCTGGGATGAATATAAGGGCGACCTGCTGGATACCGCCACCATCGTGAAGTTCGGCAAACTCCGTGCAACCAAGATCCTCCTCTACGGCAGCGTGCGGGAGGCGAGCATGAGCGGGCAACGCATCTACGTGGAACTGGAACTTCACGCCAGTTCGGTCGAGACCAAGGTGCACCTCTGGGGCGGCACGTTCGCCAAAAGGTTCTATCTGCCGGGTGCCTTGCAAGGCTTGAGTTCCGTGCCCGCACAGGTGCGGGACGTCATCCGCGAGGATCTCTTGAAAAAGGGCATCCAGTCGCTCAAGGAGCACGAAGCCAAGTTGAACGGTATCCAGAACGTGGCCTACGTGCCATTCTTCGGGGATGCCGACAGCTACGTGACCTACGTTATGCGTGACCTGATCTCCCAGTCCTCCCTCTTCCCCCGCAATCTCGATATCGGCACCCTGGCCCAGGCGCGCGCCATGCTCAGGGATCAGCCGCAACGCGCTGATGCCCTCCTCTATGGCGCCGTTCGGGACATGCACCAACGTGTGAAGACGCGGACCCCGCTGTCGACCACCTTCGAGGTGGTCACCGAAACACAACTCTGCATCGAATCCGCACGGACCAGCGACATCCTGTGGAGCGCGTCACTTGCGGTCACGGCGAACTATACGTAAACACTGTCGCTCTGGGACTGGGTTCTCCAGAATCCCAAACCGACGTGGATTGCGGCAGGCGTCCTGGCCGGTGCCCTTCTGCTGTTGTGGCTGGCCGCCTCCACACGCCGGTCGCCAAGGTAATCCCCATGACCACCACGCCTGAAAACTGCTGCGTGAAAGGATGCGGGCGCGCCCTGCCGAACCAGGCCGCCATCGGTGGCCGGTGCGTTGAACCCGCTTGCAACCGCGCCCTTTGCCGCTATCATTGGCGCCACAGTAATCGCCGTTGCCCGGATCACGGTTATCAGGAGATCCCGTCCCAGGGTGGCGGCGGCGAAGAGGATCAAGCCGCCGAAAAGGAGACTGTCATCGTGGAACCCGATTCAACCCCTACCCCCGATCAGGCCAAGCCGCGCAAGTTCGACCTGCAACAGGCCAAACAGTTGGCGCAAGACACCGGGAAGATGCTGCACCGGCTCGGTACCGGCGCCATGGCCCTCATGCGCAAATTCAAAAAGGACCGTTCTCCCCAGGCCATGCTCCAGGCCGTTCAGGAGTCACTGGCAACCAACCGGAAATCCGCCGAGGAACTCCAGCCCCAGGTTCAAGCCCTCTACGACAAGGTCGCCCGCCTGAAGGCCGCCTGGCAAAAATCGCCAGCCGCCCTGAAACCATCCCGGGAAAAGGAACTCCAGACCGCGCTCCGTGAGTTCAAGAGCCGTGAACGCGAGCTGCTGGTCTGGCGGCAGCAGGAGCAAAGCCTGACCGGAGTCGAAGGGCGCATCAGGGAGATCCAGGCCTATGCGAAGGCAGGCGTCTCAGAAGACGTGATCGACCGGTTGATTGATGAAATCGAGGACAAGGCCGACAATGCC
>JBAXWO010000536.1:0-2497 GCA_037128375.1 bacterium | reverse complement strand
CAAGCCGTTGCTGCCGCCCATCAACTCCTACATTGGGATTGATTGTCTGGCGCGCACTTCCGAGACCATAGTGCTGGACCTGAATCGTAATTCCCTGGACGGCGTTGAAGCGGACATCGCATTCTTGAGTGGCGTTCTGGAGTATATTGAGGATGTCCAAGGCTTTGTACAAAAGCTGAAAGCGCGTGGTTTCCGGCAGATCATACTTTCGTATTGCACCACTGAAAAGCACGGTGATATGAAAACCCGGCGCGGATGCAACTGGGTGAGTCACGAGTCCCTGTTCGATTTGCTTGGCTATTTTCTGCCGGATTTCTGCCTCACCGGCCTAGACAATGTAAACAACTACAACACCGTCTTGGTGTTCTCGCGAAGAAGAGCATGAATATCTGTCTTTTCAATCCTGGAATTGAGGATAATCGTGGAACATTGAGTTCGAATCTCGGAGATTTACTCATTGAAAAAGCTGTGCGGCGGGAACTGTCGAGGTTTTCCGGAGATGCACGGATTTTCTCGATTTCGACGCAAGCATATCCACAGTTTAAGCAACTCAGCCGCATCGTAAGATCTCAATTGCGACTTGTGGGGGGCACCAATCTGTTGTCATCCAACATGGCCCGCTATAGTCAATGGAAGATCACGCCGTGGCAGGCGTTCGCGATCAAGAATGCGATCCTGATCGGGGTCGGCTGGTGGCAATATCAGGACGACCCGGATCCATACACACGCAGGTTGCTGCGTCGCTGCCTTTCCAGCCAATGGGTGCATTCGGTTCGTGATAGTTACACCTTACAAAAAATGCGGGCGATGGGGATTGACAACGTCATCAATACTGGCTGTCCCACAATGTGGCCGTTGGCTAATGCTACGTCAGATGAGTTTCCGCGGCAGAAGGCGGACGCCGTGCTGCTGATGCTGACAGACTATGTTAGTTTGTACACCAAGCCTGAGTTGGATGCACGCTTGGTGGAATTATTGCTTGAGCGGTATCGGACAGTATATTACTGGCCGCAAGGACGCGCGGATCGTGGACTCGTTGGCCCGTGGAGCGGCCGCCTGAAAATTCTGGACCCCACTGTGGCGGCGCTGTTCGAACTTGTTAACGGGCCGGAGCCGTTCGATTACGTGGGAACCCGCTTGCATGGCGGGGTGACCTGTCTTTTGGCCCGTCGCCGTTCCCTGATCCTGGAAGTGGACAATCGTGCGGCGGAGATTGCCAAGGATACTAACCTTCCCACTTGTGCCCGCGATGATTTTGAATCCATCGCCCGCTGGATCGATGGTCCCAGTGACACGAGTATTACTATGGATATCACGGCCATTGACCGGTGGCGGAACCAATTCACTGCCGAAAGTCTGCGCCGCGGTCGGCCCGCGGCGGCGAAGAGTGCACAACCCGCAAGGATGTTCACGACCCAACCTGGCAAGCCGTTGATGGTGAATCTGGGCTGTGGCAGTACCTTTGATCCGAATTGGATCAACATGGATTTCATCCCCGCTAGTCCGGCGGTCATCACGTATGATTTGCGCAAGCGACTGCCGTTTGACAGCAATACTTGTGACGTCGTTTATGCGGCACATGTGCTTGAGCATTTTTCACGGGCGATGGCCCAGACCTTTATCAGAGAATGCTACCGCGTGCTGCGACCGGGAGGTGTCCTTCGTATCGTGGTGCCGGACCTTGAAATGATTACCCGCCTCTACCTCCGCTATCTGGAGGGTGCAGTGGCTGGTGAACCACAAGCGGTCGCCCGCCACGAATGGATGACGCTTGAGTTATTGGATCAACTGACGCGTGAGCGAACCGGCGGCGAGGTGATGCGATATTGGATGCAGCATCCGATGCCCGCTGAAGAGTTCGTGGTCGAACGGACGGGAGTGGAGGTGCGACGATTCCTCGCGGCCAACCGGCAGAAGCCAGGATATTCTCCACCGGTGCAACCTGAATTGACAGCCGAACCCTCACCGAAGGAGATTGCTAAATTCCGCGCCACAGGTGAAACCCATAAATGGATGTATGATCGGTTCTCTCTACAACGACTGCTCAACCAAACGGGCTTGACGCACATAACTCATTGCTCAGCAGGTGAATCCGCGATTGCCGGGTTTGTCGACTTTGCCCTAGACACCGACCCTGATGGCGCGATACGCAAGCCGGATTCATTATATATGGAGGGGGTCAAACCCTGACAGACGTGAAAATTGTCCATATAGCGACTGATACGGCAGGGGGCGCGGGCCGGGCTGCCTATCGACTCCATCGGGCGTTGCGGGAGATCGGGGTGGACTCGGCAATGCTGGTCAGCAAGAAACACTCTAATGACCGAGACGTAAGGCAAACGTCGCAGGTCAGCGACTGTACCTCTTACCTTGGCAGCCTCGTACAGCACTACTATCTTGACCGGCAGCGGTCTGCGGATTGGAACACCCACTTTTCACTGGCTTGGTCCGGAGTGGATCTGAGCGATAATCCGCTAGTCAGGGATGCGGATGTCAT
>JBAXWO010000535.1:0-2501 GCA_037128375.1 bacterium | reverse complement strand
CACGCGCCGGAAGCGACCGAAGTTCCGGCAGTGCTTCCGGTTGCTTGTTCCGGCCACCAGGAGCATGAATAATCCGGGGTGAGCGCGTAAAAAGCAGCCGTTATTTCGCGCCACGGCGGTAACGGAAGATGCACCACAACGCCCGCAGGCCGTCGCGCCAGGTGATCTTCTTTCCCTCTTCGTAGGAGCGTCCGTAATAGGACACGGGCACATCATAGCGGCGCCCCTTTCCATGGGCGACCTTGGCGGTGATCTCCACCGCGAATCCGAAGCGTTCCTCCTGGAGGACGATGCTCTGAAGGACCTCGCGCCGGAAGACCTTGTAGCAGACCTCCATGTCGGTGAGGTTGAGATTGGTCATCATGTTCGAAAAAGTGGTCAGCAGTTTATTGCCCAGGTAGTGCCAGAAAAAGCACACCCGGTGGGGCCCCCCGCCGAGAAACCGCGAACCGAAGACCACGTCCGCCCGTCCTTCGAGGATGGGGCCCAGGAGCAGCGGGTATTCCCTCGGGTCATATTCCAGATCCGCATCCTGGATAATGACCAAATCGCCGGTGGCGGCGGCAAAGCCCGTGCGCAGGGCGGCGCCTTTGCCCCGGTTCTTCTCGTGGAAGAGGATCCGCCACTCGGGATGCTCCGTTGCCATCTGGAGGAGGACCTCCCGCGTGCCGTCCTTGGAGCAGTCGTCGACCAGTACCAGTTCCTTTTCGATGGGGGTCTTCGCCGCCACGACGAGGTCGACGACTTCGCGAATGGTGGTGGCCTCGTTGTATACCGGGATGACAACAGAGAGTTTCATCTTTCCCCTCCTATTACTGCCAGCGTCTTACTTTCGTGCGGATCGTTCGTTGACCCAGCGATGGATGTCGGCGCGGGTCTTTTCCCATACCTTGGCCGCGGTGCGCTCCTTGAGAAACCGGTCATAGATATCGAAGAAAGTACCGGTGAAGGTGTCCAGGGCCGTCATACGTTCCTGGAACCGGCTAACCGGTTCCAGTTTCTCGCCGTCAGGCAGCTTCAGACCCCGGAAGGTGAACAGGTCGGCATCGAGCGTGACCTGCCAGGTTTCCTGGCCGCGGGCCAGCAGGAGTTTTGCACGGCGCAGTTTCTTGCCGCTCAGGAGGGCGATTTTGGCTTCGACGCTGAGTTCAGGAGTACCCCGGCGGAGGACAATTTCGTGGGCGCCCTGTCCTTCAAGGACGAACATCAGCGGCCCTTCGACCATGATCCCGAAATCTCCCCGATCGGCCACGCGCATCATGCCGCCCCGGGCCTCGGAGTAGAACCAGAGCCAGGTGAGAAAGTCCTGGCCGATGCTGTTTCCGACCGTCTCGTCATCGCAATCCGGCGAGAAACTGGCTGGCGCAATATCCCGCACGTCGATCTTCAGGCGCTGGGCCGCGGCATAGACAGGGGAAGCGGGAATCAAACCGAAGCCCATGGCTTCGCGGAAACTGGCCTCGAGGGCATCCATCTGCTTGTCGGAGACCGCCTCGGCATAGACGACTTGGCTCTCCGGGAGATGGACGAGGGCCATGCCCTTGAGTTGGGGCGGCATGGTGGGCAGCAGACGATCTGAGATTTCCTTGCGGATTTCACTGCGTGTGCGGCGGTCGATTTCGGCACGGCCCTCGGCCTGCATGCGGACCAACTCCTCCATGCGGCATTCGGCGCGCAGGAGAGACTCGGGAATCTTGCGCTCGGCGCGCATCAGGGTCATGCGCAGGAACCCGGCAAAGAGGGCGGTTTCCCGGGTGATGTGGGTGTCGAGCAGATGCCGGCCGGTCACCCAGCCATGGATCGGTTCGGAGCCCAGCGTGGTAATGGGCGGAGCCGCCCGCGCCGCGAAACGGGCAATGTAGTCCCGGGGCAGGGGTTGCGGAAGATAAAACATCCGGAACGTCATGTTCCCGCTTTCGAACGACATGGCAGATCTCCTTGGTCGCCCGTCAGGCGTATCCGGCTTTTTTCAGTTCGCGGGTGATGGCCAGTTGGAAGGCCTGTACGTCGTCGGCGCTGGGGCGATAGTCTTTCTTGTCGGCGCCCAGAGACAGGCGTCCCATCTGATCCAGGGCCCAATGCGCCCTGACACCATCGGAGAAGACGGCTGTGCCGCTGACGAGGCTGCCGGGGCGGGTGATCCGGTCGAGTTCCACCTGGACGCCGCCGACCGGGGGTTCGGGTTCGAAGGGTGCCGGCTCCGCGCCGGGCAGGGGAGGGGGAGCGCTGAGATCCGTCGAGATGGAGGAGGTCTTTCGTTGCTCTTTAAGATCAAGACCCAGATCGATCACCAGAAAGCGAACGTCGATATAGGTGAACTTCAACTTGAACTCATCGGCCAGTCGCTTCTGAATGTCGGAAAGACTGCTGCCTTCCTTAACCCATTGAGCGACCGTTATTTTCTGTTCTTCGGTCAATTGCATAGACGTCCACCCGCTCCCATAAAGTGCGTTGGAGTATTCCAGATTACGCTTGGCGTGTCAACGGGCGGTGGTAAGATG
>JBAXWO010000534.1:0-2516 GCA_037128375.1 bacterium | reverse complement strand
GCGCCGAAGGTGTAGAGCCGTACGCCATATTCACGGTCCAGGCGCTCCAGCAGGCGGCTGTGTCGGGTGTGACGGTGTTGGAGGCCACGGCGACGGACCCATCGAAAAGCGTCACGGTCACGTTGGTTCCGGCCAGCCCATCCAGTTTCAGATCCATGTTGAAGGACACCCGGTCGTTGGTGCCGACGGATTCGGGCGCATGGACGGAGGCGATGGCCGCATCCGTGGGAGGCAGCAGGTTTCCTCCGATCACCACGGGAAAGACCGGGACGCTCTGAACGCCTAGCCTGCGGGCCACGGGCTCCACCGTCCCGGCCCCGTTATGCCGTCCATCGGTCAGGAGGATCACGCCGGCGGACTGTTCCGGAAGGAGGTTGACGGAGACTCTTTCCAGGGCGGCGGCGAGATCGGTGCCCTGAATCTGTTTGAGGCCGGTCGCCTCAATTTTTTCCGCCGCATTGGACGCCGCCAAAGCCCCGCCCCGCCATTCGGTCGGGAAGGCGCCGAAGGTGTAGAGCCGTACGCCATATTCACGGTCCAGGCGCTCCAGCAGGCCGGGTGGGGAGGACAGAAGACGGCGTGCCACTTCACGGCGGCGCAGGGCGGCCACCCGGTCGATCGTCGCGCGATCCGCCTCGGAAAGCGACCGGTAGAAGGCCCCGTCGAGCGCGTCGCCCGCCGGTGTCAACCGGTTGCCGCACTCCGCGAGCGCGGCTCCAATCTTCGGCAGGACCTGCCGGGCAGTTTCATACGCCGCGCCGCTGTTGGTTGAAGAGGGCCGCCACTCGTCGGCAAGGGTCAGGACGAGTTTAAGAGGGGTTTCCGCGTCCGCGGCCAGTTTGTCCGCCAGGCGGATCAGGTCGGTTTGAACGCCTTTCTCCTTTTGAAGGAACGGCGCCGCCGCCGCCGTTCGCAGGATGCGGGCGGTCTCGGCAACGGTTTCGCGGAGGCGTGTGAGCGTCTTGCGCTGGGAAGGCGCGTTGCGCTCCAACTGGCGGACGCGAAGAGCGGGGTCGGTTGCGGCCAGCGCGTTCACCCAATCCGCCTGGGCGAGGACTTCCTGTCCGGCGGCTGCCAGGCGGAGTACGGCCTGATCGAGCTGGACGGCGCGATGCGCGGCGGGTTCCCCGAGCGCCTCGGACAGTCGCACCTTTTCGGCCGGGGTGAGGTTGTTATCGGGGATCTGCATGGAGGCGCTGACATCCAGCAGCACCACGACCTGGCGTTGAACCTTGCGGACGGTATCGAAGACCAGGACCGGTTGGCACAACATGACAACCACAGCCAGCACAAGGGCGACCCGCAGGGCGGATAGGCTGATACCGGTCCGGCGGGATACGAGGCCCCGCTCGATCCGGCCCAGGGCGATCACGCCCTCGATGAGCGCGGCACCGCCGAGCAGCAGCGGCCACACCTGCCAGTTGGTGGCCAACACGACGACGTGCCGGGCCATCCCGGCGGCACACATCAAGGTCAGGAAGCCCAGGCCCGTTCGTCCGGCGAAGGTCGGGACCGCCCACGGCGCGGAAAGGGGGCGGGTCCAGGTGTGGGACCGTACCCAGCCGGCGAGAAAAAGAAGGGACGCCGGCAATAGGACGCCCCAGGGCATTCCCGGCGGAATCAGGGCAGTCTGGACGGTATCAGGGGCCATGGTGCGGGGCCTCCATCAGTTTAGCCAGACGAGCCTTTGTGGCTTGAACACTATCGGCGGGGGACCGCAGGCGGACCGGGTCGACCTGGTGCAGATGGCGGTGAATAGCGATCCAGCGGGTCAAGGCGACCTCCGCCACCCACATCAACAGCGCGCCCAGAATGAGAAGCTTCCATAATTCCTGGCCCGGCACCTTGCCGGAGCAAGCCATGAGGAGTTCATCGAGACTATTCGGCAAAAAGAGATCGACGTGGCGGCGGATGGCCGCGAAGTCGGCATCGGACAACAGGGTGAGGGTGCTTTCTCCGGGCTGATTATTCACGGTGAAGAGCGCCTCCGGCGCGCTGTTCGTGGTCAGGCCGACGGCGGAGGCCAGGACGGCGGGCAGGCGCACCCGGAACAGGCCGGGTTCGCGGGTCTCGGAGAAGCGGACGGTAAACTGGCGATCCCGCTGCTCGATCTGGGCCGGGCGATTTTCGCCGGAGGGCATCACGACCGTCACGGCGGCGGTGTTCGGCAAGGGTGGAGTGCCTGCCGGCAGGGTTCCCGATACCGACCATTCCGTTCCCGGCCGGAGGCTACCGCTCACCAGGGTCGGCGCCGCCAGGAAGGTGACTATTTCGTGGATGAGGGGGACGAAGCACTTCAGGGACGGGAGGTTGCTGTCGCGCCGATCGAAGGCGATGGGCGTCATGAGCACATAGCCCCTGCCGAGTTGACGTTCCACCAGCCAGGGCTCCTTCGAGTCGAGTCGCCCGCCGATCCGGACCGGCGTCGGGGTGGGATCGACCTCCAATTTCCAGTAGGCCGATACCAGGCCGAGCCTGGCATCCGACTGATCCGGTTGCGCCACCAGTCGCAGGGC
>JBAXWO010000533.1:0-2518 GCA_037128375.1 bacterium | reverse complement strand
AGGGCGCCGCGCTGTCGGCGCCGCATGGTGGATGTCTGGCGGCTGCTTGAGCGGGGTGCGCCGTTTCGGGCGGCCCCTGGCGGTCGCTTTTCCGCGCTGGGGGCTTCCCCAATAAAACACGGGAAACGTTACCGTTTCCTCATGTTTTCTTGCGCCTGGAGGCGCCTGGACCATTATCCAAGTCACCTCGCCGTCAGCCCCCAGCATCGGAAAATCGCCTCGCCATGTTCCGCCTGATCGAAACGGCGCCCCCCCGAGAGCCATCGCGCGCCCAGGTCGCTGTCGCTCCCGTCGGGCGGCGCGCGAGGCGGGTTCCGATAAAAGCCCGCGGCCGCTCAGGCTGGCGGAGCCTGTGCCTGCGCGAGCCCGAGATGGAACTCGCGCTGGCGTTGGTTGAGACGGGCACGGAGTCGGGAACGAGCACATTCCGGCACGTCCATGACCATCAAGGTGTACTCGTCGGTGGTGAACCGGGCATAGTACTGATCGGTGAAGACGGTGATGTGTTCGGCAACGGGGGCCAGTTCCTCGATCAGACGCGACTTGGTGGCCTTGTTGAGCGCTTTTCGCCCGCGACGCAGCAGGTGCTGTTGAAGCAACGAGTAGGTCAAAAGCGTAAAGACGACCTGGTTGACCACCAGCGCTTGGTCGGTCGACTTGAAGTCGGCGATGTCCCAGAAGCACTTGATGTGGCGGTGGCGTTCCTCAATGCCCACGCGTAAGGCGTAACGATCCACGGGCGCCGCTGCGGTGGCGTCTTGGGCCGTGGTCATGATGGCCCAGGCGTCGTCCGCTGCGGGATTCTTGTCGGACGTGCACAGCACCACGTCCAACGGCACGGGACAACTCTCGAAGCTGGTGGTGCGATCGATCTTGGCGATCCACTGTGACGGCGCCACCGGCTCGGGCAACCCGCATTCTTGGCGCTGCCGGGCGAGCGTCTGCTGGCGCTTCGCCTCACGCCGGCGCAGGGGCTCGGCGTGGCTGGCATCGAGAAGATGGCGTTTGACGGGGGGCTCAACGGGTTGCTCCAGGCGCGTATGCGTCTGCCAAACGGTGTCCGGCAATGAGGCGAGCCCCACGGCGTCCCGATAGGCATCCATGTTGCGCCGCACCCCGATGGTGGTGTCGATGCCGTGCTCCAGTTTGGCCCGCCCGATAGCCTCGCCGTCAATAAACCCCCGGTCCAGGATCATATGCAGGATCACGCCCTTGCCCACCGCCGCGACAAAATCGTCGACCATCTTCCAGAACACGGGGCTCTCGTGGGCGTTGCCCGGCACGATGGCCAGCCCCGCGTACAGGAAGAACTCCCCGGTCTCGTTGGTATGCAGCAGACTGACCAGCTTGTAGCAGCGCCGCCACTGGCAGCGCGAGGCCTGCGCCGGGCTCATGCGCGCGTGCTCCTCCTTGCCGACAGGATGGTTGTGCTCGTCGAAGAGCATCCGCGCGCTGCCTTCGTACTTCGGATTGTCGGGCACGAACAAGTAGGAGCCGTCACCGATGAAAAGGCCGGCTTTGTCGAAGAAGCGCCGCTGTCGGAAAATCTTCTGGACGTCGCTGTTGAACCAGGCCAGTTGGGAGGTCACCGGCGTATCGCTGGCGATCTTGCGCAAAAAGTCCGGATGGCACGGGGTGCTCCGGGGGTACTCGTTCTTCTTGTTAAACCCCGGACATTCGATGCGCAACCGGCCCGTCTCGGGATCGACGTGGCGGGTTCCCAGTGTCGGCCCGAAGGCGGCCAGCAAGCCGCCCGTGCTCACCACCCACGGAAAGCCATGAAAGGCATGGTTGCCGTGCAGCCGCATGGCCATGTCCGCCACCACATAGAACCAGGCCGGAACCTCCTGTTTCTCCCGCGGCCACGGATAGCTCGCCGCCAGGCGTTCGAGCAGTCCGCCGCTCGCCACAAAACGAAAGAAATCGCGCTGGGCCACCTCTTGGACGACCTCGATATAGTCGAAGTGCCCCTTGTTGAACTCTTCGATCACGTAGGTGCGGTTGGCCTCGAAGATCAGCAGGTCCGGCATGATGGCGTTCTCCTGTTTTATGCGGCTGGCGGCGGCCTGGCACGAAGAGCTTCAAGTTCTCCGGCCAGCCGAAGCGCCTCGCGGTACAGCCGGCCCAGCTCCCGTTGCGCCCGGCGAAAGCGCCGGTAGTCCTCGGCCCACTCCCGCCAGCGCGCCGTCTGTCCCTGGGGCACGACGCGCAGGCGTTGCACGCCCTTCTCTCGCGAGAGAAACACCCAGCTCTCGTGCAACTCGCCGCGCGTACACCGGCAGCCCGCCTTGCCGCAACGGCGGCGAAGCCGGTAGACGCTGCCGCGCAGCAAGGGCTTGTGCTCCATGAGCGTGTCGAGTTGCCGCTCGATCTGCTGGCCGACTTTCCGAAGCTGTTGACGTAATTGAGAAATTGTCATATCTGTATATAAATATGACATAGTGTTATACAGATTGCAAGCCGAAAACGGCTTTTTTAACTTTTTTCCGAAAAAGGCGCAGGCCCGCCCTTAGGCCAG
>JBAXWO010000532.1:0-2522 GCA_037128375.1 bacterium | reverse complement strand
CCTTGAAATGGTTGGCGCCATTTCCGATCGCATCGCGGTAGATGAACACGCCGAGACCCTTGAGTCCGTCGTCGCTAGTGGCAACATCCAGCGTCGCACCGACAGGCTTCTGGTGGCGCGCAGCATCCATATCGAGTGTCGCGTGCGAAAAGACGGGCTCCTCGAATGGCCGGAATTTTACGAAGACCCAGGCCGCATCCCAGCTCTCGACATGGAGGGGTTTGCCGGTCACATTCTTCTCCGCAGGCTCCGTCCAATTAGCCCGCCAGGAGTTGTTCCAGGAAAGGTCGAACGTCACCGTGCTATATTCTTTTGTGTCGGCCTCCCATTTGATGTGGGTGACCTGAATCGTGTCGTCGCGTGTCGTATCTTCCGGACTGGATGCAGGCGGCCTGAGGGTGGCTGCCTTTGCCGCACCCATTCGATTCGTCGCGGCTGCGTCACGTCGGAGCTTCGGCGCGGGCGCGGAAGCCACCAGCCGAAGGCTGGTGCCCGCACAGCGGTTGCCACTATAAGTCCACACGTCCGGCCAGTCTGCGGGCACATCCTTGAAAGGCCCATTTTTCCGTTCGATAGAGCCGCCGGGCTTGCCGGCCGGAATATGGCCGTCGCCGTGCGCATGAAAATCCCGGTATTGCACCATCACCGTGGCTTCGCCTCCCAGTTCCGAAATGCCCCAGTAGGTGGCCCCGGCAGCAGCCTGGTCACTATCGGCGGTGGCGCGAATGCCGACCCGGGTGAGTAGATACTGAATCGGATAATAGTTCGTTTCCGCGTTCGCATACCGTTCCGTCGGCAGACCGATGTCCAGAATAGCATCCTTCAACGGACTGGCGTTGCCCGGCGGCGAGTAGCGATAGGACGCCGATGCCTCACGCGGCCCCAATACCAGTTTGGACTGCTCCAGTTGCGTCATCTGCCGCAGCCCGGCCCAAACGGCGAACGCCAGCGCGTCCGACCCGGAAACGGCACCCCTGCGGAACGGACATCTTACCGCAAAGATCGGCGGCCGCGTGAGTTTGACCTCGGCCTTTTTCTTGGCGCTTGTCGTCGTTTCCTTCACGAACGCATCCAGGACCGCGTCCTTCGGCTCATCGCCGGCCAGAGGATCCCGGTTCTCGGTACCATCAGAGCCAGATACTGTCGGGATCTTCTCTGGCTCATCCATCGGCGACGTGATGGTCAGACCGCCGATCTCCGTGATCGTGTAAGGATTGTATCCGGATCCACGATCAACTTTGATCTCGTTTACATGCCTGCTCCCAGGCCATTGAGATACCCCGACTTCGGGCTCTAAAACACGCCCCGCCACCCCGACCTTGGTCTCCGGCTTGGCGCAAAAGGCCCGGCTAGCCGCCACGTCCGGAGGCAACGAGTTGAGGAAGTCCGTGTACTGCCCCTGCGTGATGTCATACTTCATGCAGTAGACGGCGTCATAACCGGTCGGATAGTCGTCGTTCAGGGTGGTGCCGGAAGAAAGCTTCGCGATTGCATCATGAAACTGCTCTTCATGCGTGTGCGTCGCCCAGAGCTGGCCCGGAAAAATCCCGATGCGCCGGGACCGGGCCCCTTCCTGAACCGGTCCGCTCCACTCCGCGTCTACCAAGAACGGAATCGAGGGGCCACCCCGCCAGGAACCTTCGGTCAGACTGCCATGATCGTATTTTGTCCAAGAACCATCGGGCAGTATCATGCACGACTCCCAGTCGTGCCGGTTAAGGGGCATATCGGGACCGTCGTTGAATCGGGTGATGCCGGTCGGAAGCCCGGTTCCCACCTTGCACGGCCCCTCGGGCACATAGACCATCGCGATCGCATGCACCTTCACGGCCGCCTGGGTCGGATCCACCTTATCGGCGCCATGCTGCCAGCGTAGTTTGACGCCCTTGAAGTTGTTGGCGCCGTGTCCGATCGCATCGCGGTAGATAAACACCCCTATCCCCCGGCTGCCACCTACCCCGAGCCCCGTCGAGGGGTCCTCGGACAACCGGAGGGTATTCGTCGCGCCAGCGGGCATCACATGCAGGGACGGGTCCGACGCGAGTGTCGCATGTTGCCAATGGTTGCGCTCGATGCTTTTGATGGAGTCCTTTTCGGGCAAGAACTTGACGAACACCCAGGCCGCGTCCCAGTTCTCGACATCCATCGGCTTATGGGTGATACTCGTTTCCGCCGGCTCCGTCCACTTCGCCCGCCAGGAGCCGGACCACGAGAGGTCGAACGTCACCTCGGTGTAGTCCGCGTTGACGACCTTCCAACTGACGTTCGTCACCAGCAGGTCGTACGTCGGCGCGCCGCGAAACCGCGCGGCCGGATCGTTCACTCCGAGATCTGTCGAGGAGTTTTCCGCACGAACGTACGAGGCGCACGTCAGCAACAGGCCGACAAACGCGATCACCTGAACGAAACCCAGTCGTCGTTGGCCGTTCATGATGTGCTCCTATTCAGCTTCGTAACTGCACAGGCTGTACGGGTCGGTGGACGACTACGGCGACGACTACGGTGGACGAATTCGGAATTCC
>JBAXWO010000531.1:0-2523 GCA_037128375.1 bacterium | reverse complement strand
CTGGATTCTGGATCCTGAATTCTGGATTCTATGAATGATGTGGAGGAGGTCAGTAAACTATTGGAGCGTTATTCCTCCAAAATTCAGGATTCTGAATTCAGGATTCTGGATTCCTCTTTGTAGAAAGGCCTTGAATGCATCCTTATCGTACCCATACTTGCGGCGAGTTGCGCGCTGAACATGTTTCCACAACTGTCCGGATTTCCGGCTGGGTTTTTCGGAAACGGGACCATGGACAGCTTCTGTTCATCGATCTCCGGGATCACTACGGCCTCACCCAGGTCGTGATCTACCCGGATCGTCCGTTTTTCGAGGAGTGTCAGAAGGTTCGCCTCGAAAGCGTCCTCATTGTGACCGGCCAGGTCGTGGCGCGGAGTGAGGATACCGTGAATCCGGCCATGCCGACCGGCGGGGTGGAACTGATTGCCGAGTCGGTCACCGTCGAGAGCCTGGCCGAGCCTCTGCCGTTCCAGGTGAATATCGAGGATGACGGCCCTGAGGACCTGCGGCTGCGCTACCGTTTCCTTGACCTGCGGCGCGAGCATCTTCACAAGAATATCATGCTGCGCGCGCAGATTATTGCCAGCCTGCGCCGCCGTATGATCGGGCATGGGTTCACCGAGTTCCAGACGCCGATCCTGACCAGCAGTTCGCCGGAAGGCGCCCGTGATTACCTGGTGCCCAGCCGCGTCCATCCGGGCCGGTTTTACGCTCTGCCGCAGGCGCCACAGCAGTTCAAGCAACTCCTGATGGTGGCGGGGTTCGATCGCTATTTCCAGATTGCGCCCTGCTTCCGCGACGAGGATGCCCGGGCCGATCGCTCCCCGGGTGAGTTCTACCAGCTCGACATGGAGATGTCCTATGTGACCCAGGATGACGTTTTCGCCGTGGTGGAAGACGTGATTCACGGCGTTTTTGCCGAGTTCTCGGATTGGTCGATGGATGCCGCGCCCTTCGTGCGGATTCCTTATGCCACGGCCCTGGTCAAGTACGGGACCGACAAGCCGGACCTTCGGATCCCGATCGAGATGCAGGACGTATCGGATGTCTTCCGGCAATCGAAATTCAATGCCTTTCGCGCGATGGTGGAGAAGGGCGGGGTGGTTCGGGCAATCCCGGTCAAGGGGATCGCCGACAAGCCGCGGAGCTTTTTCGATAAACTGGGCGAATACGCGCAGTCGCTCGGGTCGAAGGGGCTGGCCTATGTGGTGTGGGAGGGCGGTGCCGTCAAGGGCCCGATCGTCAAGTTCCTCTCGGAGGCGGAACTGAAGGATCTGGCGGTACGGGGGAACATGGCGGACGGCGATGTCATGTTCTTCGTCTGCGACATGGCTCAGGCGGTCAACCGCATTTGCGGGGATCTGCGGACCAAGCTGGGCCGGGATCTCGACCTGATCAAACCGAAGTTGTTCCGGTTCTGCTGGATCGTGGATTTCCCGATGTTCGAGTTGGATCAGGAGACGAACAGCGTGACCTTCTCGCATAATCCCTTCTCCATGCCGCAAGGCGGCATGAAGGCGTTGTGTGAAAGGGATCCGCTGGAGATTCTGGCGTACCAGTACGACATTGTCTGCAATGGGGTGGAGCTTTCCAGCGGCGCCATCCGGAATCATAGCCCGGAGGTCATGTACAAGGCGTTTACCATTGCCGGTTACCCCCCCGAGGAGGTGGATCGGCGGTTTGGCGGCATGATCAATGCGTTCAAGCTTGGCGCTCCGCCGCATGGCGGCATTGCCCCAGGCGTCGATCGCATGGTCATGTTGCTGGCCGGTGAGACCAACATCCGCGAGGTCATTGCCTTCCCCATGAACCAGAAGGCGCAGGACCTGATGATGAACGCGCCGAACACGGTCAGCGAGAAGCAACTGAGGGAGTTGCATATCAAGCTGAACATCAAGACACCAGAAGCCAAAATTCAGAATCCAGAATGATTCGCACTGGAATAGGTTTCGATATTCATCGCTTTGCGCCCGGCAGGAGGCTGATGCTGGGGGGCATTGATATCCCCTGTGACGAGGGGTTGGAGGGGCACTCGGACGCCGATGTGGTTTGTCATGCCTTGGCGGATGCGTTGCTGGGCGCCCTGGCCGATGGCGATATTGGGCAGCATTTTCCGAATACCGATCCGAAATGGAAGAATGCCGACAGCGTGGAATTGCTGCGGCAGGTCGTTGCAAGGGTCAAAGCCAGGGGGTTTCACGTGGTGAACGTGGACGTGGTGGTCACGGCGCAAAAACCGAAGGTCATGCCGTATGCCGCCCGGATGAAGGAGCGCCTCGCACCGGTGCTGGAGGTCGGGTTGGGCGATGTTTCGATCAAGGCCACCACGATGGAGGGGCTAGGCGCGATCGGGCGCTCCGAGGGGATTGCCGTCATGGCCGTGGCGACCGTGGAGAAGGGTTGAGCAATCAAACCAAATCAAACCAAATCAAACCAGTCCAAGGAAAATCTTGAATGCTTTACTGGGGTATCCCTTTGACGGGCGGAACCACAACCTGTAGCGCGAAGGGATTCACCACCCGC
>JBAXWO010000530.1:0-2524 GCA_037128375.1 bacterium | reverse complement strand
CTGGATCGGAGCACTCCGAAGAAGTGCAGTCGGCCCGGTGAAGTCCTGTACGCGGGCTTTCCCGTCGATGTGGACACCCTGTCGTTTCAGAATAATCTGGCAGGATGCGCCCATCGGGCATCGGACTGGTTTCTGGCGCTACACCTTGCGAACAAGGCGCGGAGTAACATGGTCGTGTATCTGCAGGGACCAAAGAAGAGTTGCAGGGACGTGATCATCGGGCTTGTCGGCAATCTCTACTACATAGAGGTGAACAGTCTGGCGTCACTGGGCCGTTTCGATGAGGCCAAGTCGGTGCTCGACGAACGCCAGGAGTTCATGAACCATAATACAACGATGAGTCCCTGGTCGGACATATCGGGTGTAGCGGGTAGAGGGGATTGGAGAACCATCGTCGACCGTGGCTACTACATCCCGCTTCTGAAAGTAACCGCGGCGGACTTGGAGACCCGACGCAAGGCAGCAAGCACGGTGACAGTGAAGACCCCGGGGCAACGGGCCCAGGCTCTTCTCGAAAGCATGAAGTGGAGGGCGCAGCTCAACGATACCGCGTCGTTTAAGAGAAGAAGGGCGAATGACTGGAATTGTGCCACGCAACTGGTGGTGATCGGCGAGGCGACGGTCGGTGACCGCAAGGAACTGGCTAGCGTAGTTCGTTGCATTGAAGCAGCTATCAGCGATTCGGGGGAAAAGTCTTTCCGCCTTTGCAACGACTACGAAGCAGGCAATAGGGAGCGGGACTTGGCGCACAGAATCGACGCTCTGCTGCTGCACTCTGAGGGGATTCCGGAGTTCAGGCATGGGGAGGATCTCCCGAATGAGACATTGCTGGGCATAGCGGACAGAATCATGGCCGTGCATGAGCAGTTGGGCACGAGCGCAACGGTCGCCGGCGTGGTGCGGCCGCTTATGGAGGCGCCGTTCCCACCCGCGCTAGGATTCAACCTGATCCTGCGCATTAGCATGTCTGGGGAGGACTGCCAGAAGTATGTCAAGGGTCTGATCGCCCGCTGTCCGGAGGGCGTCGAGAGCGTGCCCAGCGCCGTCTGGCTGCGGTTGGCCGAAGCCGAACAAGGCGCGAGATTGTACCGTGACGCACTCGAAGACTATGCCCGCGGCTTCAAACACGGGACGCCAACCAATTATTGCATTGGCCTTTCCGTGTCGCTCATACATGTCGCTGTGGAAAACGATGCGGATCGTCCGGCACAGGAAATCGAACGATTGTGTCGGGCCCGCGGCATTCCGCCCTTCGCGCCGAATTGGCGTCATTGGATGAATGTGGGAAGGGAACGGCAGAAGGCCCTTCAGTACCGGCAGGCAACCGCCTGTTACCGACAGGCTCTCTCGGGTTTCGTTCCGAACGAAGACTACAATGTGAACCTTCACGATCTGCTCATCTTATTCCTTGCCCAGTGTCTGGAGAAGTCCGGAAATCGTGAGGGCGAGGATGTTGCGGTGGCTTTGCGCTCGCTGGTGCGGAAACATGGCCGTTCCTCGGTGCAATGGGGCATGAGATGGTATCCAAATGCACTGGACAATATCGAGAATATTTCAATCGGAATTGAGGCGAATAGCCTGTTGGAGTTGATGCACCAACAGGCGGAACCGATGCCTCAGGATGGCGCGACCAACACGACGGGCAAGGCGGCGCAGGGGAAATAGAGGCGGCAGTAAAGAATCCGCAGGCTCGGTTGTCCAATAGGTTAAAGGAGTGGAATGGAGAACGCGGCGGACGAACAGTTGGTGCGGCAGTACGTCGAGGCGGGCGAATTGCGCCCTTTCGATGTCCTTGTCCGCCGCCATATCGGGAAGGTGCGGGCCATGATCTACCCCATGGCACTGAACGACGCGGACGAACTCACCTAGGAGGTGTTCTGCCGGGTGATCTCGGGCATCCACGGGTTCAACCACCGTTCGGCCTTCTCCACATGGCTCCACCGCATCACCATGAACACCGCCTGCAGCTTCCTGAAACGACGCAAACGTAATCCGGTCGAGAACCGCGAGGAACCGCCGGATCCGCCCGCGGTCAGCCTTTCGCAGCCGGCCGCGACGGCCATGGCGCGGGAAATGAACGATCAGGTCGCGGCGGCCTTGGCGGAATGTTCGCCATCGCTTCGCGCGGCGATCGTTCTGATAGGCATTTACGGCATGAGCGTGCGGGAAGCGGCCCATGCGGCGAGGTGTCTCGCCGCCACCATGTACTGGCGCGTGCATCTTGCGGAACTCGCGCCGAATTGCATTTCGTCGAATAACCTTCCATTGCGGGTCGGTCACTGACAGAATGGCAAGGCAGAGGTGGATCAGTGGTTTAACTGGACAATCCGTTGCGACTGGCCTCGCGCCAGAGCACGGTGGCTACCAACGGGGAGCCTATGCAGGTAACAACGATGCGATAGGGGATACCGAATACAAACTTCTGCAGACAGTGTAGCCGCTGAAGGACCGAAGGGAGAATAAACATGAGAATCCACGTAGTCTTCCTTGTGGGTTGCCTTGCGGTCGCCGGGGCGGGGGTAGG
>JBAXWO010000053.1:0-10096 GCA_037128375.1 bacterium | reverse complement strand
ATCCCCTATCCCAATGAGTGGGGTGGGTCAAACTGGATGAATGTGGGGTATAGCCGTACTGATTCGGGCGGTAATTACGTTGTGTCCGTGCCGGAAGGTGTTAGCTACCTGGTGGTTGTGGATGGGAATGACGGGGATATTTGGTTGAAGCAATTCTACAGCAACTCATTGGATGAGGCTCATGCGATCCTGGTGACGCCCTATATTGATGCGCCGGCCACCGGCATTGACTTTGTTCTTCAAGAGGGCGCGATCATCAGCGGACGGGTTGTGAATGGCGGCTTCCCTGTAAAAGGCGCTAACGTTCAGGCTGGTCTTCTCAGCCCGAATGAGTGGGGTGGATGGCAATGGCAATATGTCTCCTCAGACAATACTGACAGCAATGGCGAGTATTCGCTGCTCGTGCCTCCCGGTATCGCCCACGCGGTGCAGATATCTCCGCCTGACGGCGCCACCTGGTTGCGGCAATACTACAGTAACGCCATGGATGAGGCCCACGCCACCCTGGTGACGTCCTGGGTCGAGGCGCCAGCCTCCGGTATAGACTTTTCCCTTCAAGAAGGCGCGAGCATCAGCGGTCGTGTTTTGACGGAAGGAGGTCCCGTGGAAGACGTGGATGTTCAGGCGGGTCTGGTGCTTACGAACGAGTGGGGTGACCGGCAATGGCAACACGTGGCGTCCGCCAACACGGATAGCAGTGGCGAATATTCGATCATTGTGCCGCCCGGCGTCGCCTATTGCGTTGGGGCCGCCCTGGATCAGAGAGCCGAACCCCGGTGGTTGGATCAATTCTACAGCAATACCTTGTACATTTCAGATGAGACGATCTTGGTCACGCCACTCATCGATGTTCCCGCCACCAACATCGACTTCCAACTGACACCGGCCATGCGTATCGAGGGATGGGTTTTGAATGCGACCAATCACCCCATACGGGGCATGTCGGACGAGCCCGTAAACGTCAACGTCCAGATCGGCGTACGCGATGAAGGTGGTAACTGGTCTCTGCGCTGGGACACGTGGACGGATTGGGACGGTCACTATGCCATCAAGAGGGAAGCCTTTTCCAACCACCTTCTGCGTGTTTCGATCGGGGGCTATCACGAAGTCTTCTTCCGCGACAAACTCTCGGCTAATAGCGCAGAGACCCTGTCGGCCGGCCAGGGACAAATCGTCAGCAATGTGAATTTCACACTCTACGATTCGACAGCGGACTCGGACGACGACTCCGTTCCTGACTTCATCGAGGGATATGTGACGGGGACGAACCCCTTCAACTCCAATGACGTGTTGCGCTGCACGGGGTTACAGAGCAGTGATACCCGTGTGAGCGTGTCCTGGGCCGCCGTGAGTAATAAATCCTACATGCTTCAGCGGACCACAGATCTATTGGACCCTTCCGCGTGGACCAACCTGACGCCGGAACCGATCACAGCGGTGGGGCCTGACGCCACGTTTACGGACAGCAATGCGCCTGCCGGCGGCAGTTATCGCCTGTTCATGACGTATTGAGGGGGCGCGAAGGCTGTAGTGATTTCGGCAACGGGCAGGCTAGATTTTTCTGGCGTTCGCGAGCAGGTATTGTTCCGCTTCGGTCGACCAGAGGCCGTTCGTCTTCGTTACGATGGCCGCGAGTCCCTTGCAAAGCGGATCGGACGCGCCCTTCGCCGCAAAATCGCCGATCGCCGTGAGCGGCATGTCGATGTTCGTGTAGATGAGCTTCTTGCCGCCGGGTATCTCCGGAAGGTGCAGCGTGGTCTCGACGACGGCGGTCAGGCCGCCCACATGGGTGACCATAGTGGCCGGATCGATCAGGTTCCTGCCCATCATGGTCAGCGATTCGATCATGTCGTTCGTATTCCCGCCACTGGTCCCGATAATGTGCGTGGAGGCGTAGTGGACGTTGTAGAAGTTGAACGGCGCGCTGAACTTCGCATCCATCGGGCCGGCAAAGAAATTAAGACAGCCATCGAACGCGAGGATCTTGTCGCCCTGTTCGACCAGCGCCGCCACGGGCGCAAACACGAACACGTCGTTGAAGCCGTTGCCGTGGGTGAGTGAACGCAGATGGGCCACCGGATCGGCGACGGTCTTGGTGTTGATGTAGCGGAGCTCCACCCCGTTCTTTTTCGCCTCCTCCACGGTATAGATCGACGCCGCGCGGGCCAGGCGGGCATCGTCGATGTCGGTGACGACCACGAGCGCCGGCTTGCGGTCGCAGTGTATGGCGTAATCGATGGCTCCGAGCCCCATGGGGCCGACGCCGGCCAGAATGGCGACCGACCCGCCCTCGACAATGCCCATGGAATGCTCATAGCTTCCGGGTGTGGTGTGGTAGTTCGCGTGAAAGGCGCCGACAATGCACGACATGGGCTCAGCAAGCGAGCCCTTGAAGAAGGCGTCACCCTTGAACTCAAGCAGGCAGTTATGCGTCATCACCGATTCCGGGATGATGATATAGGTCGCGTCCCCGCCGATGTGGCGGTAGGAATACCCGGGCGCCGAGACCACGCCGACCGGTCCGTCTTCGTCGTTGAGAGCGGGCTGAATGGAGAACTTCTGCCCCGCCTTGAACTGCTTGCTCCACTTGGATCCGACTTCGACGATCTCGCCGCAGAATTCGTGACCGATGATGACCGGATCCCTGTCAATGGTCTTTGGTACACGTTTATGGGCTGTTCCCTGCGCGGAGGCCTTATAGCTCGACATGCAGATGCTGTCGGAAATGACATGGGCGAGGATTTCTCCGTCCTTGATGGGCGGCAAATCAAACTCCTCGAGACGCAGATCTTTCTGCCCGTAAAGGCGCACAGCTTTCGTTTTCATAGGGGCTCCTTATTATTTCAGCATAACCTGGCCGCCGGTTACGGGGACGGCCTGTCCTGTTTCGTATTCCTGTTCGATAATGTAGAAAATCGCCTTCATCACATCCGGCACGGTGCATCCGCGTCCCGCCGGAACCTTGTTCTCGTAGAATTTCTTGACGTCGGCGACCGTTTTCGCGCCGGGCACTTTTTTGGCCTTCAAATACTGCACAAACAGCCCGTTCGCCGGATCGCTCCACAGCGGGCCATCAAAGAAGTTCCCGGGGCATATCGAATTGACTTTGATGTTATGCGGCATGAGTTCAAGGGCAAACGACTGCGTGAGTCCGATGCCGCCGAATTTCCCGCCCGCATAGGCAAAATTCCTATTGCTCCCCTCAAGGCCTGATTTCGAATTGATCTGGATGATGTCGGCAAAGTGGCCGGGTCGGTGGACCTGTTGCGTTTTCATGACGGCCGATGCGTATTTGGCGCAAAGGAAGTAGCCGGAGTAGTTGATCCTGGTCATGAAATCAAAGGTCTTGGCGTCCATTTCGTCCAGGCCGCCTGCACGCAGCACGCCGGCATTGCTCACCAACACATCCAGGCCGCCGAATTGCCGGACTGTTTCCGCGGTCATGTGAGAGACCGATTCGCTTGACGAAACATCCGTCTTTACGAAGAGCGCGCGGTTTGGCTTCAGGAGTGCGTTGAGGCGCCCGGCCAGGCTCCGGCCCTTTTCCTCGTTGAGATCGGCAATGACGACGTTGGCGCCATGGTCGAACAGCGACTGCGCAATGCCTTCGCCAAAGCCCTGCGCGGCCCCGGTGACCACCGCGATCTTGTTCAGGGCGCGTCCGGACGCGCCGGATCTGGCCACCGCCCGACGGTAGTTTTCAACTTCCCAACTATCGATGAACGCGACGGCCTTCCTGGTCATCGGCTGAGCGCCGCCGAAACTCTCTGCCCCCGCCGCGATCTTCATGGCATCCTCGAACACAGCGAGTGCGGTCTCGGCGCCGCGCGCGGTGTCATCCGCGCCGATCATGCCGAAGTCCTTGATGAGGATCACCTTCGGCATGTATCCGTGCTTTCTCCTGAAAGCGGGGATGCTCCGGGCGAGCGCGGCGACAACGGCGTCAGGACTTCCGCCGGCGGAGTAGAGCACCTGTGACTTGCAGTAGACGATGCAGTCCGGTGTGAACGGATCGGCAATGACTTTGAAGGCGGCGGCATTCCGGGCGAAGGCCTGGATCAGGGGGTTGTTGCGCGTCGCGATAACTTTGACCGTCTCTTCGGACAGCAGCATCCGCACCGCGGGGAGAAGGGTGAGCGCCGTCGCGTCATCCATAGGCAGCGGTTCAAGGGTGGGACTTGCTTTCATCGCCGAGCTCAATACCGTCACGATCCTGTCCATAATCTTCCTGATTTCAGGGACGGTGTCCGCCCCGACAAAAACCCCGTGGTTATCGAGGAAGATGATGGGCGGATGCTGCCGGTGTCGGGCGCGATACGCGACGAGGGCGGACTCGACCTTTTTCGACAGCGTATAGCCCGGGTCGGTGTAGGGGATGAAGAGCGCGTCGGGGAATAGCGTGGCGGCCGATGCCGCCCTCTTCGAACACATGAGGGCGTTTACGATCGTGGGATGCGTGTGGACGACATAGCGATAGTCAATGAGGTCATGAAGGGACGCTTCCACCGAGGGCCTCAGTGTGCTGTCCGGATGGGCGCGTGCCGCGGCAAGATCGTTCTTGATCTCCCGCTCCCGCTGGAACGGGTTGCTGCTGTAACGTTTGGGCCTCATGGATTTGAGCTTTTGGCGATTGAGAACGGCAAAGCCGTCTTCGGTGACCGTGGCGAGCGAGACCCCGCTGGCCTTCACGTAAAGAAGCTTGTCGTTCTTGTACGAGGTATTGCCGCCACCGGCGATGACGTAATCGGAATTCACTCCGTAATGCCGCGAGATGGAGACGAGGTTCTGTAGGGCTGTGGCCATGATGATTCCTTGAGGGTGGTCCGTGGCGTTGTGCTTAGCGGTTTTTCAACACGGTGTTTTCGTAGTTCTGAATCTCGGAAATATAAGCGTCTCCAACGGGGAGGTTGTTGATCAGGCAGCCATAGTCATAGACGGCGCCGAACGGGCGTGTTTTCAGGAATTCGAGCATGGCCAGGCGCTCGAAGTTCCGGCCGGCGTCTTCCAGCGCCTTCAAGGTCCCGGTGGGTTCGAGGAGGGCAAACAGAAAAGCCAGCTGGGCAGCCCGGATGCCGACGACGTACGCCCCGATGCGGTTGATGCTTGCGTCGAAATAGTCGAGACCGATGTGGACGCGATGCAAGGCATTGGATCGCACAATTTCCTGTGCAATCCCCTGCAATTCGTCATTAAAGATGACCACATGATCACTGTCCCATCGGACGCCGCGGGTGATATGCAGGAGGAGTTCGTCGATATAGGGCAGCAAAGCCGAGATCTTGTCGCTCACCTGTTCGGTTGGATGAAAATGTCCGTTGTCGAGACAAAGCAGCTTCTTATTCCGGATGGCATAGCCCATGTAAAACTCATGCGAGCCCACCACCATCGACTCCGAGCCGATGCCGAAAAGTTTGCACTCAACCGCATCTTTCAAACAGGTTTGCGGATAGTCCGTTTCGAAGATCTCATCCAGTGATTTCCGGAGAAGTTCGCGGTGGATGGAGCGGTCCACCGGTGTATCTTTTGAGCCGTCGGGTATCCAGATATTGTTCACCACCGGATCGTTCAACTGCCTGCCGATTTCCGCGGCAATCTTCCGGCAGCGTTTGACATGCTCGACCCAGAATCGGCGGTGAGCCTCATTTCGGCTCGAAAGCGTAAAGCCGCCATTGGCAAACGGATGTGAAAAGCAAGTGGGATTGAAATCCAATCCCAGGCCGTTCTTTTTGGCCCAGTTAATCCAGCTTTGAAAGTGACGGACTTCAATCTGATCGCGGTCCACCCGCTCATTCTGGAAATCACCGTACATGGCATGCAGATTGACGCGGTGTTTGCCGGGCACCAGGCTCAACGCCTTTTCGATATCCTGGCGCAACTGCCCGAGGGTCCTTGCCTTGCCGGGATAGTTTCCGGTGACCTGTATCCCGCCACCGCCCAGGGCCGCATCGGGGGTTTCAAATCCGCCGACATCATCCGCCTGCCAGCAATGCAGGCTTATCTTCACCTTGGCGAGTTGGGCCAGGGCGTTGTCGGTATCCACGCCGAGGTTGGCATATTGCTCCTTGGCGAGTGCATAGGCTTTCGTGACCAGTTCGTTATGATGCATAGGTCGGGTCCTCATGAGTTTCGTTTTGGCTTCCGTTTGACGAAACATCGGGCCAAAATTGCATAAACGGGACTTTTTATTAAGCAAATTCTTCTGCCATGAATCGGCCTGCCGTCACCGTCGGGATGGCGCCCTGCGGGATTTGGTGCCCCGGGCAAATTCCCGTTTCTCGCGGGCGGTCATTTGCTTGATCCTGTACTCGGCCTGCAAGGCGGAGGATTGAGTGGGAAATTCGACGACGGCCAGAAGTTTTTGCGGACGGTGGGCGCGGGTGTAACGGGCGCCCGTACCCGCCAGGTGGGCCGCATAGCGGGCCGCCACATCCACCGCGATACCGGTGTAGATGTTGCAATCCGCACATTCGATAAGATAGAGAAACCAGGGCTTGCGCACTTTCGCGCCTCCTTCGAACACGCTACCCGAGGCTTATCGTTCCCGCAAACGGCTTGATCGTAAACCTTCCCTCCTCCACATATTATTGGAAGTGAACACCGGTTGCCCATTGACCGTCACCGTGTAGTCCGGAGATGGTACCTCTTCAGCGGGGGAGGGGGGAACGATGACGGTGTCCGCTTGTTCCATAAGCTCTACTTCATGCCGCCCGTGTTGATCCGCACGTCCGCGCGGTTTTCCAGGCGGTCAAGTTTGCCGTCGCGGATCCAGGCGATGCGGTCGGAGATATCGAGCATCTTGGCGTCGTGGGTGGCGGTGATGATCGTCGTGTTGTTTTCGACTTGCAGGCGCTTGAGCAGGGCGATGATCTCGGCGCCCGTCGACTTGTCCAGATTGCCGGTGGGCTCGTCGGCCAAAATCACGGCCGGTTTGTTGGCCAGGGCGCGGGCGATGGCCACGCGTTGGCGCTGGCCACCGCTGAGTTGGCCCGGGAGATGGTGGAGGCGATGGCTGAGCCCCACCTGGTCGAGCACGGCGGCGGCGCGGGTGTTGGACTCCTCGGGCGAGTCGCCGCGCAGGATCAGCGGCAGCGCCACGTTTTCCATGGCGGTCATGACCATGATCAGATTGAAGGTCTGGAAGATGTAACCGACCTTGTGGCAGCGGATCCAGGCCTGCTGCGCCTCGGGCAGAGCGAACAGGTCGGAACCCATGAACTCGATGGTGCCGCTGGTGGGCACGTCGAGGGCGCCGATCATGTTGAAGAACGTGGACTTGCCGGAGCCGGACGGTCCCATGATGGACAGGTACTCGCCTTCGTAGATGTCCATCGAGATGCCGTTCAAGGCCCAGACGGTTTCCTTGCCAAGTGTGTATTGGCGGGTCACATTCAAGGCCCGCGCGATAATGGATGACGTGTTCATTGCGGGTTATTCCACTGTGCCGCCTTCGGGACTTTCAATGCCAGCATATCCAGGGTCATCAGTCTTTTCGTAAACACGATTACGCCCTCTTCGACCGTCTTGAGGTCACGACCCGAGGCCGCCGCGATGCGGTCCGCGATCGCCCGCAGGGTATGGGCCCCATCCACGAGGCCGTAGTACAGCGTGCCATGTTCGTCCAATTCGATCTTGCGGCTGTAATCGTAGCCGAGCCAGTCGGCCACACGGCGCCGCAGCCCGTTGATCCGGGGCGTGCGGCGCAGATGAATGTTGCCGCGGCTATCCTGACGCGTCACGACATCGTCCGGCCGGATCGGGATGACGGCAAACGGGTCTGCGATGATCGGTCCGACTGGACGCGTTTTTCCGGACCGCCTCATCTAATGGATCTCCTGCAGCTGGATGTTCAGGGTGTCGGGCGTGGAGACGCGCGTGATCAGCCCGTCCTCGATCCATACAATGCGATCCGAGGCCTTCAGCATTTTCAAATCGTGTGTCGCCGTAATGATGGTTACGCCCAGTTCCGCGCGCAACTTGGAAAACAGGTTGATGATCTCCTCGCCGGTCTTGAGGTCGAGGTTGCCGGTAGGCTCGTCGGCGAGGATGATGTCCGGGGAGTTGGCCATCGCGCGGGCGATCGCCACGCGCTGCTGCTGGCCGCCGGACATTTCGGCCGGTTTGTGGAGGGCCCGGTCCTTCAGGCCGACGAGTTCGAGAATGCCGATCGCCTTTTCGCGCGCCTCCTCATCGCCCATGCCGGCGAAGGACATGGGCAGCGTCACATTCTCGATGCAGGACATGACTTGGATGAGGTTGAAGGACTGGAACACGTAGCCCACTTTCCGGCAACGCAGCCAGGCCAGTTCATAGGGGTCAAGCTGGGCGATATCCACCTGGTCCATATACACCTTGCCCGAGGTCGGCTTGTCGAGCCCGCCGATCATGTTGAAGAACGTGGTCTTCCCGGATCCGGACGGCCCCATGATGGACAGGTATTCCCCGCGCCTGACGTCGAGCGTGGCGCCGCGCAGGGCGTGGGTTTCCGAATCGCCCATCTTGAAGACCTTCTTCACGTCCACGGCGCGGATCACATAGCCGTGCTTGCCGGCGTCGGTTTCACCGGCGAAGAGGGAGGAGGGGTTGTGTGTATTCGGTGTGCTCATGCCAACATTGAAAATGGAAAGTTGAACATATTCAATCCCTATACCGTGCTCCTCAGCGCCGAGGCCGGGAGCATCCGGGACGCGATGGCGGCCGGATAGATGGCGGCCGCGACCGCGAGCAGGTTTCCAACAATGGCCGAGGCGACGCCCGCCAGCGCCAGCAGTCCGTAAGGCATCGAGCCGAGTACGGTGGCGAACGAGTAGGTGAAGCCGTAGGCGACGATCGGCAAGATGGCGCCGGCGACAGCACCGATGATCGAGCCTGCCGCGCCGATCAGCGAGCTCTCGATCAGGAACAGCTTGCGGATGAAGCTGGAAAGGGCCCCCAGGCATTTCATCGTCCCAATCTCGCGAAACCGCTCTGTCACGGACATCAGCAGAGCATTGGACACTCCAATGACCGTCACCAGCAGCGAGATGACAACGATCCAAAGCGTTCGCGCCCGGGCCTGCCGCGCCTCCTTTGCCATGCGCGCCTTTTGTTGTTCATGCTGGGCGCCGAAGAAGAGTTCGCGCCGAACCGGTGCGTCGCCTGTCGCAAAGGTTCGCGCGGCCTCCGAATCAAGCACAACCCTTTGCGCCATGCCATGCGTCAGGTTCGCCAGCGATTCCGGCGCAGAACCGGAGTTGCCCAGGATCAGAAGCAGGCCGGCATCCACCCCCAGGTCGTCGGCCGTTGCCGGCGTCACCCCGGGCATCGAGAGACCGAGCCCCCGGAAAGAGGCCGGCTTGGCGGCCAGGAGGCTGGCAAGCAGTTCCCGCTCGGTCGCACTCAGGGACCCGAAGACGGCAACAGCAAGCTTCTTGTCCTTGACCTCGCCGATTTCCGATCGCACCAGGGCAGCCATCATGCTCGCCTGCTGCCGCACCTCGCGCTGGGCGGCAACCGCGTTCTTGATAAGCTGCCCCGTCAGGTTGCTCATCAGGAAGGCGATGCCCAGCACCACGCCCGACACCGTGACCAGCGACCGGCCGAACCGGATGCGAATGCCCTGGACGGAAATGCGGAAGGCGGTGGAGAAGGGAAGGCGGACCTGCGTTCCGATTGAAGAGTGAAGCGTGAAGCGTGAAGATTGTCCGGAAGCGCCACCGGCACCGGAGGCATCCGGCTGTCGTCCCTCTGTTCCAACTTCCGGTCTTGTCTGTTGCAGTTTCATCTCTCGAACTTTCAATCTTCGATCTTTCTAGAACGGCGCCGACGACACGGCACTGACGATCAGATTGATCGCCACGCCGATGAGAGCGATCAGTCCGCAGCCCGTCCCGTACCCGGCCAGCAGCACCGGCATGATCTCCAGCAGCCGCTTTTGCCCCAGTTTCTTCTGAAAATAGAACTTTCCGATGAGCGCGCCGATCACGAGCGGCACAAAGCCGTGCGGCATGCCCCCAATACCTTGCACGAAACCGTAGATCGCCATGATCGGCAGTTTGAAGATCGACATGACCACAAAGGTTACCATCGAAAAACTGAACGAACCGGCGATGATCATCGG
>JBAXWO010000529.1:0-2526 GCA_037128375.1 bacterium | reverse complement strand
GGCCTGCTTTGAGCGCGGCGTTATGGGCCATAGCCTTCGTTTTCTTCAGCAAAACCCTTGCCCAGATGAACTCCAGCGAAAGAATGGTCAGCCCGAGGGGAATGATGAGCATGGCGGGGCCCGGAAGGAAGATCATCGCCACGCCGATAATCAGCACCGTACCGCCAAACACCAGAACGATGACTTTGCGTACGGGCGTCGGCAAGGTTCCGAAGATTTGTTTCAGTTTCTCGCGACGGTTCATATCGAAGGATTCCCGGAGGGTGGGGAGGGGGCGGATGCGCGCCATTGTTCAAGGGTGGCCTGCAGGACCGGGAGGGTTCCAACGTGCCTGACCGCGCCAAGCAGTTGATCGACGCCGGCTGGAATGTGGAGCAGGAAGCCAGCGGTGGCTTGCATGGCGCCCAAGCGGCCGAATGCCCCGAGCGCCTGAGCGAGTCGTTCGATGGCGGCAACCCAGAACAAGCGGCGCGTGGCCTCTCCCCCCGGGGCCCGTTGCGCGTAGTAATCCAGAAGCTCGTCCCGGACGTCCGGGGCCAGGTTCACATACGGATCGCAGAGGAGCGAGGCGAGGTCGTACGCGGCGGTTCCGAAGCGCATGCCCTGGAAATCGATGAGGATGGGCTTGCCGCCGGCAATGAGGATGTTGCTGGATTGCAGGTCGCGATGGACCAGCACGCGCGGTGCCCGCACCTGTTCCGGAATCAGCGCGGCCAATTCCCGTTTCACCGCCGTCAAAACAAACGGAGTGACCTGCACGTGGCGTTCAAGGAACTGCTCGCAGAAAAGGTTCTGCTCCCACTGGTAAAGGTGGCGGGTGAAGGGTTGGCTCAGCGGCAAACCCCGGCGGTGCGCCGCCGCGCAGGCGGGCCCGTGCAGGCGGATGACATGATCGAGAACCTGCCGGTAATAACTGAGGCAACGCCGCCGCGACAGACTGGGAGCCAGGCTCTGGAGCGAGACTTGCCCCGCATCCTCGAGGACGCATTCCCGTGTATCAGGTCGGTCAAGGAGGACCGCGGGCACGTGGATTCCCTGATCGGCAAGAAATCGGGCGTGGCGGGTGTAAAGCGCATTTTCCGGGCGGTCCACACTGTAGCGGACGAGGATGGCTTTTCTTCGGCCGCATTGGAGTCGGGTAAATGAGCGGGCGGAGCCACGGGGCGGCAGGGGAAGAATGTTGGTTTTTTGTGCGGGCCAGCCCAGGCGGGATAGAATGACCTGAAGGTCCGGATCCGCCAGGGTATCGGCCCGCAGGGCCATGTACGAGACCGGGTCACGAAGGGAGACGTGATCGGTGACAATGGCGTTGGAGACGACGGCCTGGGGGCCGATGGTGACGTCGTCCCAGACGACGGAATCGGTCACCCGGGCGGAAGGGGAAATCGAAACACGTTGGCCCAGGGATTGAAATGGGCCTGGCGCGGTGCGGGCGGCGATATCGCGATGCGCCTGGAGATAGCTTTCCGGCGTGCCGATATCCGCCCAGTAAGAACCCGGTACGGTCACCCCCGTGATCGTTTCCCCGGCTTGCATCGCCCGTTCATAAGCCTTCACGATGCTGGTTTCGCCCTGATCCGGAAGGTAGTTCAGGATTCGGGGCGACAGCAGGTGCAGGCCGCTGAAGGTGGCGGTGCCAGGCGATCCGCCGTGAGTACTCCGGAAGGTCGTGATGCGTCCGTTCTCGGTTTCCACGGTACGCGGGCCCTTGTCGGGAATGAGCCATAACGCCGCCAAAGCGGCATGGGTTTCCATGGATTTCATCAGGGGTTGGCGGGAAACCTCCATCAGGACATCGGCATTCATCATCCAGAACGGCTCGGCATCGAGAAACCAGCGGGCGTACGGCAAGGCGCCGCCTGTTCCCAGCACCTGCGACTCGAAGGAGATCTGAATCCGAAGACCGGGGATGGGATGCCGTCGCAGGAATTCCATCATTTTGGCGGCATGGCAGTGAATATTGACCAGAGCGTCGCGTACGCCCCAGTTTCGCAGGCGTTCCAAGGCATGGACAAGCACAGGCTTACCCCAGATCGGGCAGAGCGGTTTGGGCCGGCACAACGTGAGCTGCTGAAGTCGGACGCCATAACCGGCCGCCAGGATGACGGCTTTCCGCGGTGGCTTCATGGTGCGCCACCTTTCCCGTAGAGCAGGCAGGCCTCCCTGGCTCGGTGGAACGCCGCATTTTCGGTCACCCATGGGCGGGATATGCCTCTCCAATCCTGTCCTTCCAAGAGCGCCAGACGGACTTGATCCGTGCCGAAGAGTTTATCGAACCACTCCGGGCGCGTGCCCGGTGCCGACCAGAGTCGCTCGCCTCCATACAGGCGCTGAATGCCGTCAAGGATCAGGATGCAGGTCGTCACGGGGTGAAAGGAGGCGTAGTCCGAGACGACGATCTTAATGCCGTCCAGGTCGGTTCCGGCGTAAAGCCCGCGGCACGACTGGTAGTGAATCGGCTCAAAGGTGACGCCCGGCAAGCCCTCCCTATTCAAGTGGGCGATCAACCGCCTCGCGTCCAGCCAG
>JBAXWO010000528.1:0-2536 GCA_037128375.1 bacterium | reverse complement strand
CCCCGACGGGATGGAGATGGTGTTCAGGGATTCCGAGACAAATGCTGAGTTTCACGTGGTGTTTCCCAAGGATGTGGCGGCTCCGCAAGGCAATGCGTTAACCAACGCGTTGACGCTGCAGGGTCGGTTCCGGACGATCCAACCGGCCCCGGATGGCAAGGCTCCTCAGGGACCTGATCGGCTGGGCAAGCGTATCCCGGATGGCTACCGGTACTTCGTCGTTTCGCGTTGGGAAATCCGCAACGCTCCCGCCCTGCCGCCGAACGATCCTTTTCTCAAGATACTTCGGGATCGGCTCGACGTAGAACTTTCCAAACCCTTCCGCACTGTCGAGAAGGCGATCGACTGGACGCTTCTCCTGCAGGAGGCCGAGAAGGCGACAAGCCCGGCGGTCCGAACGGAGCGCCATGCGTACGTGGAGTTCTGGAGACGACTGGCCAAGGCGCACGATTACGGGATGATGTGCTCCCGGATGAACGTGTTTGAATGGGAAGCATGCGAACTGCTCGCGGGCACGCACAAACCGGAAAAGAACACACTGCCACATGCCGACACGGGACTCCCGAAGCAACGCGCATGCGAATACCTCCTGGCGGAAGACCTGCCCGCCTGGGGCAAGTCATTGAAGTGGTGCGCGGCGGGCGTATTGGCGGGTGACGGTGACCGCCGCGGCATGGATGTCCTGATCCAAGGAATTCGGGATCCAAAAGAGACCCGAGGCTGGAGCGCCATTCACGAGGCGCTTCGGGCTGCGTGGACGGAGAAAGCGTTGCCGCTCTGGGCGGAGACGGCACGGGACGCCGACGCGAGGGTCCGCCTCGTGGTCGTCACGCATCTCAACGCGATCCCGTCCGAGAAGGCTGTTCCGATCCTGCTGGATCTGCTCACGGACGGGAATCGCGAGGTTCGCGTGGCGGCTGCGCTGGTTCTGATGCGGCGCGATGTGAAGGAAGCCGCCCCGGTCCTGCTGGAGAAGGTCCGCCACGAGTTGAACGGTACAATCCGACCGGCCCACGACAACGGTCCCGTCTGCCTGAAACTCCAGCAGTGGAATGTGCCAGACGTGCCGTGGGACAAAATGGAAAGCGTGTTGACGGAAGAGGCCCGAGCGAATGACAACGATTACTGGCGCGCCGTGGAGATCGCCGGCTGGTGCCTGGCGGCGGGCCGCGAGGTACCCGCCTTGCCGTTCCTGAAGTCGGCCGTGAACGCGGGAATCGAGAAGGGCGACAAGTTGCCGGCGCTCGGAACGATGGAGGCCAAAGAGCTGAGCATTCCCTGGCATGCCGCGACAATCCTTGCCTCGAATGGCCGGCGCGAAGGCGTGGAACTGGTTCGCAGGTACATCGAGGTCGGACGCGGAAACTGGTTGCACGCGAATGAAGGGCTAATGGCGCTGGCTTCATTGGTCAACAGGCCGGACGCCGCTCCCGCTGATTTCAAGGTGGCAATGGAGATTGCGGCCAAAGCCGTGGAAAGACGCGACGCTCTGTTCCAAGGCTACTTCTGGCGTGCCCTCGAAGCCTTGGGCGAGATGGGCGCCATTGTCCGCGTCGACTCACGGGACGGACGCCTCTCGGCGAAAGACGTCATCGCGTTGCCCTATCACGGCACGTACGGCCCCGTACCGCGATACATGATGGCGGAGATCTGCCGCGCGAAAGTCCGGAGCATCGCCGTCGCGGCACAACAGGAGCGTATCCCACTCCCGGAGGGCTGGCTGGCCGCCTACGCGAGAGCACAACAAACCGAGATTGCCGGGACTGCGCGAGGACCCGCTGAACCGAACGCCCCCCCTGCGCATGGCGATCTTCAGCGAGCTGCGGAAGCGGCGCTGAAGGCTCTCGCGGAATCGCCTCCCGATGACACGGTTGAGAGGAAGGGACCATGATTCTGCCAATCATCCGCCACCGAATGACTGAAAGAGACGTGACCAACGTGAAGCGCGTCCTTGCCATTGCCATGATTCTGGGATTGATTCGCCCTGTTGTTTGGGCCGCAGAACCCTCAGTCAGGACTTCGGCCACTGTTCCGAATCCACCCGCTGGGTCCGATGCAGGTGACCACCGGAATGAGGCGCGGACGGATGACGGTCTGCGGCTTCTGATCACGCTGGCCTCCAACGCGCCCACTGTATTCCTGCCAGGGCAGGCGATCCCCATGGAAGTCGAGTTGCTGAATGTTTCCAAGGCGCGGGCGTATCTGGTCGTCAAGCCGGGCCAATCGGTGTCGCTGCTGGGCAAGGGGGCGTTCGCCAACGGCGTGGACGGCACTTGGACCTATCCGAGAGCCGAGACCGTCAAACTTCGGGCCGGCTACACGCCGTCGACGTGGAAGGACATCGGCACGGTCTGGTCAGCGTGGGTGGAGGTGAAGGTTGAACCGCCGCTGACAGTGGAGTGCGTGCCGTTGGCTTTAGACGGCCCCTCTGTCCACAATGGCAAAATCGTTTGGGATGATCGCGGAGACATTTACTTCGCGGACGTCCAGGCGGATCGAAGCGTACGCGACAAGGCGGCCGACCGCCTGAGCGAAG
>JBAXWO010000527.1:0-2538 GCA_037128375.1 bacterium | reverse complement strand
CAAGTCGAGAATCAGAAATCCAGAATCGGGAAGGGGCAGTTTCGATTGCCGACGGAGGCCGAATGGGAGTATGCCTGTCGGGCTGGGACGAAGACGGCCTACTGCTTCGGCAACGATGACGACAACCTGTGCCGCTACGGCAACTACCGCGAGAAATCGAGCGGCCTGCCGGTGGGCGGCAAGCTGTGGGAGAAGACCGATTTGGAACATGACGATGGCTTCAAGACCACGGCGCCGGTTGGCAGATACCGCCCGAACGCCTGGGGGTTGTACGACATGCACGGGAACGTGTGGGAGTGGTGCCAGGACTACTACGGGGAGGACTATGCGGCTAGGGCCGCGAAGGATCCGACGGGTGCGGCTTCGGGGTCGGCCCGCGTGTTTCGTGGCGGGGGCTGGTTCAGCGACGCCGGGGGCTGCCGCTCCGCGAATCGGTACAGCTTCGACCCGCGCAGCCGGAACGGCGACATCGGCTTCCGCCTCTCCAGGACCCTGCCATGAATGGAACACGGGAGTGTTGGAAGTCTGCCCCATGCGCGGTAGCGCAGATGGGGCAGACTCTTCGGTCTGGGGTACAGGGGGCTTCAGCCCCCTGTCGAACACGGTTGTTCGATAGGACTTATTGATGGACGTGCGCGTCTTAACGCTGCGGTACCAGGAAGGCCAGCAGGGCTTCCCGGAAGGCGCATTGCGCCAGGCCACAGCAGGGCGTGAAGTTCTTGAGGTGCGTGAGCATTTCTTCACGCATGGCAATGTTCCCCATGTGGCGCTGGTGTTACTGTTGGGCGACGGGGCGGGCGACGATGGCGGGTTCCGGTCTCGCAACCCGAATGCGCCCGACCCGGAGGAAAGCATCCCGGAAGACCGGCGTCCGGTCTATCGGGACTTGAAGCGCTGGCGGAACGACCGGGCCAAGACGGATGGCAAGCCGGCGTACGCGATAGCGCGCAATGTCCAGTTGGCGGAAATCGTGAACAAGGCGCCGAAGAGTCTGGCGGCGTTGAAGGAGATCGAGGGACTCGGCGAGGCGTTCTGCCGGGACTACGGTGCGGCGGTGCTGGAGTTGGTGAAGACGCTGCCTGAGGCAACACAGGACGAGAAGCCTCACCACGAAGAGCGCCAAGGCCGCGAAAGAACGGATGTGGGGCGGTGAAGTCGCACGGCGGTCTCTGGGGCAAGATCACTGCGCTGGAAAACCTACTGGCGGCGTGGGGCCGGGTGCGGAAAGGCCATGCGGGATCGCAGGCTGTTCAAGAATATGCCGCCGCATGGGATGACAATCTTGCCGGCCTTCGCGCCGACCTGCTTTCCGGGGCCTACCGGCCCAGCGACTACCGACAATTCCGGGTCCTCGATCCCAAGCCGCGCACGATTAGTTGCGCACCGGTGCGTGACCGGGTGCTGCATCATGCGCTCTGCGGTGTGATCACGCCGCTGCTGGAACGGAGTTTCACGGAAGACAACTACGCCTGCCGCGAAGGGAAGGGAACGCACCGGGCCTGCGCCCGCGCCCGCGACTTGGTGCGGCGGAACCCGTGGTTCTGCAAGATCGACGTCCGGCACTACTTCGACAGCATATCGCACGGCCGCCTGCTGGCGTGCCTGCTGCCTCTGTTCCGTGAGATGCAGGTGTGCGACCTGATCGAGAAGATCGTTCGCCAGCCCGTGCCTGGCACGCCGGACGGGTATGGCCTGCCCATCGGCAACCTGACGAGTCAGTGGTTTGCCAACACCTACTTGAACGCATTCGACCATTTCGCCACGGAAGCGCTACACGTGCCTGGCTACATCCGCTACATGGACGACATGGTGCTGTTCCGTGACAGCAAAGCGGCCTGCTGGCAGGCGCACGACAAGGCGGCGCACTGGCTGCGAGAGGAGCGCGGGCTGGAATTGAAGACGGAGGCTACGTTGGTGGCGCCGGTGTCGGAGGGGCTGCCCTTCCTCGGCCTGCGGATCTTCCCGGCCTGCTGGCGGCTGCAACGTCAGCGGTTCTTGCGGACGCGGCGCAAATTCGCTTGTCACGAGCGCGCATGGCGACATGGCTTGACGGATGAAGCGCGCCTGCAAGCCTTTGCTGTGGCGGCCGATGGCGGGGTGCGCTGGTTCGGATTCAAGGGGATTCTCAAGGACAAACAAGATCAGGCAACCGGAGAAGGTGCGGCTTCGGGGTCGAACCGCGTGAAACGTGGCGGGAGCTGGAACAACAACGCCAGGAACTGCCGCTCCGCGAATCGGAACAGCAACGACCCGAACAACCGGAACAACAACAACGGCTTCCGCCTCTCCAGCACCATGTGTGCGCCAGGACACGCAGGGTCCCATCCGGTATAGCCCGTGTCCCGTGACGGCGGGAACGAACATGCCTGGTTCCGGGCGGCTGGTATCCCGACGCATGGGCGCTCGGGAGAACGCCGCGCCGGAACGCTCTTGGCACGGACGACGTTCTCTGGAGGGCCGGGTTCCGTCCCGGCCAATGCGAACAGGAATGGACGACACGGCAGGTGTTTCTGAAGGAGAGGCAAAATGAAGCTGACA
>JBAXWO010000526.1:0-2545 GCA_037128375.1 bacterium | reverse complement strand
TGATGCAGCATGGCGACGGTGTCGCGCGCGCTGTGTCCGATGGCCAGCACGCAGACCTGAGCGGGCAGGGTTTCACCGGTTTGCAGGCGCACCCCACAGAGCTGGAGGTGATTCAGATCCAGGCCGATGACCTGGTGTTCAAAGTAAACCGATGCGCCCAGCGACTCGAGTTGCTTTCGCATCGCGACTACCACGGCGCGCAGGCGGTCGGTCCCCAGATGCGGCTTGGCGCTGACGAGAATGGACGGGTCGGCGCCGGCGGCCACAAACTCCTCCAGCACCTTGCGGCAGCGCGGGTCGTTGATGAGCGTGGTCAGCTTGCCGTCCGAGAACGTGCCGGCGCCGCCTTCGCCGAACTGCGCATTGGATTGCGGGTTGAGCGCCCCGCCGTTCCAGAACGCCTCGACATCCCGGCAGCGCTGCGCAACCGGCCTGCCCCGTTCCAGCACAATCGGCCGGTAGCCAGCCTGTGCCAGCGTCAGGGCCGCAAAGAGTCCGGCCGGGCCAGCGCCCACCACCACCGGCCTGTGCTGCAAGGGGGAAGCGCCGGGGACTGCCGGATGGTACGATTCGTCGGGGGTTGCCGTCACATGAGGCGTGGCGACGGATTGGAGCAGCCGGGTCTCGTTGGCCACCGTGACATCCACGGAATAGGTCAGGGCTACGGCATTCTTTCGGCGCGCGTCGACGGCCTGGCGGCGAACCACCCACTGATGCAACGCCCCGGGCCGCACTCCCAGAATCTTGGCGGCCGCAACCGCGATGTCATCGGGGGCGTGATCCAGCGGCAGGTGTATGTCGTGAACACGGAGCATGGCGCGGTTTCAGGGGGAGAGAAGGTTTCAGGGAAGAGAAGGGTTCAGGTTTCAGGAAAAAAAGATGTTGGTATCGAAACTGTTTTCTCCTGATCCGGTCCATTTGCCTGCGGCGCGGCGGGGACTCCGCTGTCTACCTGATGCGTCGCGTCTTCCTGAACCCTGAACCCTGAACCCTGAAACCTGAAACCTGAACCCTGAACCCTTCCCGGCGGCTAGGGCCGCGCCGGGTTGGCCAGCCGGGCGTTGATGGCGGCGGCGGCGCGGCGGCCTTCGCCCATGGCGAGGATGACGGTGGCTGCGCCGAGGACGATATCGCCGCCGGCGTAGACGCCATCGAGGCTTGTCTGGCCGGTCGCGTCGACCAGGATGTTTCCGTATTTATTGACGTTCAGGCCGGTGGTGGTCTGCCGGATCAGCGGGTTGGACTCGTTACCGATCGCCACGATCACGGTGTCCATCTCCATCTCAAACTCGCTCCCCGGGATTTCCACGGGGCGGCGGCGGCCCGAGGCGTCGGGTTCGCCTAGCTCATAGCGGAGGCATTCGATGGCGCGCACGCAGCCGTTGTCATCGCCGAAGATTCGTTTGGCATTCTGCAGGATATGGAAAATCACCCCTTCTTCCCGTGCATGAGCGACCTCCTCGATGCGGGCGGGCATTTCCTGTTCGGTGCGGCGGTAGATCAGGTGCACCTCTGCCGCGCCCATCCGGAGCGCGGTGCGGGCGGAGTCCATGGCGACGTTGCCGCCGCCGAGGACGGCGACCTTGCGCGAGGGATAGATCGGCGTGTGGGCCTGCGCGGTGTCGTAGGCCCGCATCAGGTTGGAGCGGGTGAGGTATTCGTTGGCGGAAAAGACGCCGACGAGGTTCTCGCCCGGGATGCCCATGAACTTCGGCAGTCCGGCGCCGGTGCCGACGAAGACGGCGTCAAAGCCGTCCTGCTCCATCAAATCGCGCAGCTTGCGGGTGCGGCCGATGACGTAATTGGTCTCCAGCGTCACGCCCATGGCCTGGAGCGTCTCGATCTCCTGCCGCACGATCGCCTTGGGCAGACGGAATTCGGGGATGCCATAGACGAGGACGCCGCCGGGCTTGTGGAACGCCTCGAACATCGTGACGGCGTGGCCTTCGCGGCGAACATCGGCCGCGACCGTGATCGAGGCGGGCCCCGATCCGATGACGGCGACTTTCCTGCCGGTCGGTGGCTTGATGGCGGGGACCTCCTGTTTGCCGCCCTCCCGCTGGCGATCAGCGACAAACCGTTCGATGCGGCCGATGGCGACCGACCGATTGACATCCTTGAGGATCTTGCCGAGCGTGCAGGGCGCCTGGCACTGCGACTCCTGCGGGCAGACCCGGCCGCAGACGGCGGGGAGCAGCGACGCCTCGCGAATGATGGCGATCGAATCGTCAAAGCGGCCCTCGGCCGCGGCTTTGACAAAGGCTGGGATGTTGATGCCCACCGGGCAGCCGCCGACGCAGGGCGCGTTCTTGCACTGGAGGCAGCGTTCGGCCTCGAGCTGCGTCTGTTCGGGCGAATAGCCGAGGGCCACCTCGTTCATATTGTTGCGGCGGACGCTCGGATCCTGATTGGGCATCTCCTGCGACGGGATGGCGGCGCGCTCTTTGGCGGTCAGCGGCTTGCCGGACGCGCGGATTTCGGCCAGTTTGGCGGTTGCGGCGTGATGGAGCTGGGCGGGTGTAGTGTGCGACATAAGCAGTTATCC
>JBAXWO010000525.1:0-2546 GCA_037128375.1 bacterium | reverse complement strand
CGTGACCAAACGGCTTTTCCACCACTATACGCGACCATTCCCGGCCCGAACCACACGCCACCAGGCCTGAATTGCCCAGGGCGTTAGCCGCCTCCAGGAAAACGGTGGGGGGAACCGCCATGTAAAAAAGGCGATTCACCGGCCCCTCCCCTTCGATCCCGTGCATGAACTGGAACAAATCAAGAAAGGAATCGACTGAGGAATACTGACCGGACAGGTAGTGGCAACGCTTCAGAAAGGCGGATTCAAACTCCGCACACGAGGAGCCAGGCACATAGCGGCAGGTTAGGTTTTGCGCGATCCGGTCCCTGAAGGACTCCTGATCCATCGCGGAACGGGCCAGCCCAAACACCTGAAAATCCGCCGGCAAATGTCCCTGGCAAAACAACGCGAACAAGGCCGGAAAGATTTTCCGCTGGGCCAGATCGCCCGAGGCGCCCACCACAACAATCCCCAGCGGCAGATCGTTGCATGGTTCAGACTCGGCCATGTGGCGCCTTCTTTCCGGAGCGTTCCGCCGGGCATGATGGGCAGCGTACCTTCTTCGTTTTCTTGACAAGCCAGCCCTGACAGGCTGCACACCTGGCATCCGAACACCACTGGCAGACAAGACAATCGGGACAAGGATGCTTTTTGGTCATTCCTACAGCCTTCACTTCGCCTCCGCCTGCGGGGGTATCAGGACGACATACGTCGGCAACCCCTTGACCCCAAAGTAATCCAGGATCTCCTTCGTGGCCGGATCGTTCGGCTTCTCGGCCCGGAATTTAACCACCCGATAATTCGCCAAACGCCGCTGAATGACCTTCGCCCGAAACGTGGTCGCTTCCATGGCTTCGCAGTTCTTGCACCAGGTTGCCCAGAAATCGACCAACAACGGCTGGCCATCACGCCGGGATGCCGCCAAGGCGGCAGCCCAGCCCCCCTCCCGGTCGGGTGAGACCTGTACCGTTCCCGGCACTTCAGCCGGCAGCGAACTCGAGCCTCTCCACCCGTGATAGGCCAACACTGCGTAGTGAAGGGCAAACAGGAAAATGAACACCCCGAACCCGTACTTGACGCGGGTCATCCAGGCGCCCGGCTTGGGCAGTCGGGCCAATCCTCCCCCGGCAAACGGCCACGGCAGAGCCATTCCCACTCCCAGCATGAACGGCAACACCAGCCCGATCACGGCTCCTTGCGAGTAGAGGGTGCCCGACAGTATCAATACGGCGATCACCACAGGCGCCACACAGGCACCCGCCAGGAGAGCCGCCACACTCCCCATGACCAACGCCGCCGCCACCCCCCCGCGCTTGAACGCAGAATCGCCCCCCGCCCCGCCCTGAAAACGGGTGAGATCGATGGTAATGACATCAAACATGGCCAACCCCAGAACCAAGAATAGGATCGCAATGGCCAGGTTAAAGCCGGGCAGCGAATTCAAGGCTCCGAACTGCGCCCCAGTCAGCACAACCGTCAACCCCAAGATCCCATAGACCAGCGCCATTCCCACGCCGTAGACTCCACCCAGCAGAAACCCCCTGGCTCGTGATACGCCCTGTGTTCCCGCGCCAAGGATCGCCAGATTGACCGGCATCATCGGCAGCACGCACGGCGTCATATTCAAGAGTAACCCCCCGATCACAATCACAAGGAGGGTCCAACCCGTGCCAAACTGCCTGAGGAATTCCACCGGGTCAGCGCCAAAAAGGGTGTAGGCGTTCCTGATCCGATCCCACCTTCCCTCTGCTTTTCCTGACGTGGTGGAATGGCGTCCTTCGCACACGTCCAGAAACGACATAAAATCACCGGTTCTCAAATAGCCGGCCGTTTTCCCCGCCACACGGAAACCGTCCACCCATTCCCGCCATCCACCCTTCCCCTCCTCAGATCCCACGGACGGCGCTTGTTCAGAAACCTGTGTTGTCGACCCGAGCGGAAAGACACGGGTTTCGGGAAAGAAACATAATTCCGCGCTGCATCCCTGATAGTGAACTTCCACGACGGTCCCCGAAGATCCTGGAAGGGGAACCCGATAGGCCATGGTGAAATCATTCGTATACGAGTCACGGGCGGAGCCGGAGAAGGAGTCATGATGGGAAACCGGACGGGGTTGTTCGAGCAGACTCAGCGCACGATCCCCGCCCTGAATCGTCACGCTCAAGGTATCGGCGTAGAGATGATAGCCGGGGGGAACACGAAACGATACCTGAACAACGTCATCGGACGCCAGCCGGACCAGGCGGGCATCCACCCCGAAAGGGTCAGCCGCCATGACCGGCCCGGCCAGAACGATCGAGACGGCTACGATCATTTCAGCGAAACGCATGGGGCCCCTCCACTCCTGTCAGATCGCCACGCCCCTCTTCGGCCAGCCGACGATCATCTGCAAAATATCCCTGACAAAAGAGCACTCGCAATGGGTGGGACACGCCCGCAGCTCGTCCTTGTGCAGACAATAACCCGGACAGGCCGCGGGAGCCACCGTCCTCTTCTCGAAGAGCGGTCCCTCGAACAGGTCGAAAAAAACCTGCGTGAGGCATAGAGTCGGCGCTAGAGAATCC
>JBAXWO010000524.1:0-2547 GCA_037128375.1 bacterium | reverse complement strand
CCTCCGCTTGGGCGACCTTCTGGTTCCAGATGATCTCGCGGCCCTGGACGACCTCCACGCCGGCCTTGGCCAGTGCCGCGGCCAGTCCCTCCTGATAGCGCCGGTTCAGCGCCTCCAGGTTCTTGTGGATGTAGTCGCGCCCGTCCGAAAACGTCAGTATACCCACCTTGATTCTTCTCATCAGTTTCCTTCTTTGTCCGTTTCGCGTTCTGTCTAATCTTCCCGCGTGTTTTGTCGTCTAACTTCCTTCTTTGAAACAGGTTAACGTGTCCAGTGGCTCCCGCCCGGCGTGCCGCACCGCGTGGCCTGCCTACTCATTTTCGGCACGCCATTTCCCGTTGCGCACAACGGCCACTCCGTGACGTTCCAGAATGTCCATCCATTGCGGCACGACATCAGACTCGACGGCTGTCCCGCCATGCGCGCCGGCTTGGCCAACGCCGAATCTCCGAATCTTGCTTTCGCCAAGACGGTGGTACGGCAGAAGCTCCACCCCCTTCAGGCGGGGCAACGATCGTGCGAGCGCGATAATGCCGTCGCGATGATCGGGACGGTCGTTGAAACCGGGAATGACGGGACAACGCAGGCGGATCGGCCATCCCGCGTCGTGGAGTGCCCGGAGATTGGCAAGGATCCGTTCGTGACTCACGCCGCAGAACTCGGTATGCCGCGCTGGATCGCTCTCTTTCCAATCAAACAGAAACAGGTCAACACAGGACGCGATCGCCTTCAGCGCATCGGGTTCGCAGTGCCCGCTTGTTTCGACGCAGCAGTGCAGCGGGATCTCCTTCGCTTCATGCAGCAGTGCCGCGCAGAAGGCCGCTTGCAGCAGGGGCTCGCCACCCGACAGGGTGAGTCCGCCTCCCGACGATTCGTAGAAGATCCGGTCCCGGAGCACAAGCTCCAGCACTTCATCAACCGTCATGTCACGCCCGACAATCTCCAGTGCCCCCGCATAGCACTCCTGAGCGCAACGTCCGCACACCGCGCACCTTGAGCGGTCCAGCACGTGCCGGCCTTCCGCCATGCCGTGCGCCTGACGGGGGCAGGCGGTGAAACACCAGCCGCAGCCGATACACTTTTCAGGCAGGAAGGACAGGAGCGGACCGGGCGTCAGTCCCCCCGGATTGTGGCACCACGCGCAACGCAGGCCGCAGCCCTTCAGAAAGACGGTGGTACGGATGCCCGGCCCGTCATGCAACGAACACCGTTGGATGTCGAAGATCCGTCCGCCAACCTCATCGTGTGTGCTTGGTTCGCGCAATGATGTGTTCCTGCAGTTCGGGGTTGATGAGTTTGAACATCTGGGAGAATCCGGCGACCCGCACGGCCAGGTTGCCGTACCGGTCGGGGTCCTGCTGCGCCTGCCGCAGGCGCTCGACGGTCGTGACGTTCCACTGTAGCTGGCCCACGCGCATCCGCACCGCGGCCTCGATGAACTGCTCCAGGGTTTGGACCCCGGTCTCGCCCTGCACGAGCACGGGATCAATCTCGACAATGGCGGCGGAGGCGCCCGCCGCCCGGTCATGCGGCAGGCGGGCAAGCGAGTTCAGCATGGCGGTCACGCCGTTCACATCCCGCCCCTGATTCGCGGAGAGAGAATACGCAAGCGGCTCGCGGGCCAGACGGCCATCGGGCGTGGCTCCGACGGCCTTGCCGAAGTCAATGTTGCAGAGAAACGAAAACAGGTGCACGAAATACCGGCCGTTGAGCGGGCTGCGCATGCCGTCCATCAGCGCGATAAAGTCCTCGCAGATCCGCCGCGCCAGCTCATCCACCTCGGGCTGGTCATTGCCGTACTTGGGCGCGCGCCGGAACAGCATCTGGCGCAGGCGCTCGTGGCCCTGGAAGTTGTCGCGCAAGGCTTGCAGCAGTTCCGCGCGTGACACCCTGGGCTCGTCGAACACAAACTGCTTGAGGGCGATCAGCGAGTCGGCGGTGTTCGCCGTGCCCAGGAAACAAATGGAGTGATAGTTGTAGACGGGGCCGCCATCGGTGATGTCCCGGCCTCGCCGGATGCAGTCATCCGTCAGGACCGACAAATAGGGAAGCGGCCCGCCGTCGCGCTGGGCCAGTTCGCCGCGGTTGCAGTGATACACCATGTTCCGGGCGAACATTTCCACCTGACGCATGTAGGCCCCGCAGAATGCGTCGAATGTCGGGAAATCCTCGAACGCGCCCGTGCGCGGCCCGACCTGTTCGCCTGACGCGGGGTCCGCACCATCGAACAGCGCCAGTTCCAGGCACTTGGTGGAGTTGAACCAGCCGGACACGGCGTGAGGATTGGCGCGGCCGGGGATCGTCAGTTCGATGCAGCCGATCGGCGCATAGTTGCGCGCGTCCTCCATCGCGATGCCGCGTTCTGCAAGCGCCGGAATGAAACATTCGTCGTTGAACAGGAATGGAATCCCGCCACCGCCGGCGATCAGCCTGCTGGCCAGTTGGACGAACGGCTTCGGGGACCGGTCGTGCAGGCGGATGGAGAAATCGCGGATGAACCCGACGTTGCGGGTCGCTTCGAGGATGACGTAGCTGAGGTCGTTGACC
>JBAXWO010000523.1:0-2547 GCA_037128375.1 bacterium | reverse complement strand
AATCCCCGGGAACGTCGCTCCAGGAACCGCCGCGCAACACACGGACCGAACCCGACGAAGAACCAGTTGGGTCTGTTGCCGCCCCACTGTCATAATTCCCATACCAGTCCTGGCACCATTCCCACACGTTCCCGTGCATGTCAAACAGTCCCCATGCGTTCGCCTGTTTCACCCCCACTGCATGTATCGCACTGCTACTGTTCGATCCATTCCACCCCACCCGATCAAGATCGGCGGATCCATCTCCCGTGTTGAACCGCGATGTCGTCCCCGCACGACACGCATACTCCCACTCCGCCTCAGTCGGCAAGCGAACTTGCCCACCTCCTGAATTCTGACTCCTGAATTCTGAATTCATCTTCTCAAGAAACTTCTGACAATCGTTCCAACTCACATTCTCAACCGGATTCCGGGCGCCCACAAAACCTGCCGGATTGCTGCCCATCACCCTCTCCCATTGTTCCTGCGTTACCTCGTATTTCCCCATCCAAAATCCCTTGCTGATCCGCACCCTGTGTTGCGTTTCGGTATCATTCCGCCCCTCTTCTCCGGCCGGACTCCCCATCATGAACTCCCCAGGCGTGACCCAGACCATCTCCAGCTTAACTCCACCGCCCAAGTCGATCGACAGTGGCGACTCCTTTCGCTTCTGTTCCTCCTCCGCAACTAGACGTTCGGCGTCCGCCTTTTCCTTCGCCGCCGCCGCGGCCTTCCTTTTCGCATCGGCGGCCAGCCGGTCCGCCTCCGCCTTTGCCACCGCCTCAGTTTTTTGTTGTTCCTCTGCGGCCAATCGTTGCGCTTCCGCGTTCGCCTCCACATCAGCCTTCACATACGCGCTGGCGGCCGATTCCCAAGTCTTCACGGCATCGGCAAACAATCCTTGCTCGAACTGCTCAGCGGCTCGCGAGTAAGTTCGCCCTCCATCGATCCAGGCCGTCACCGCCAACGTCGCCGCCTTGGTGCTTTGCGCCTTGGCACGGACTGCTTCAGTTTTGACACGCTCCCGGTCGGCGGCCTCCCGTGCCTCGCCCTTTGCCAGCACCTGATCGCACTGCGACCCCAATGCCTCGTATTTCTCCTTCGCTCCGGCATAGTCCTTTCCCTCGAACAAGGTCCGGGCAGTACCATCCAGAACCTGGCAGGCTTCTTTGAGCGCCGCAAACCCCTGGCCGTCCGCCAGTTTGAGCACCTTGGCCAATTTCATCTCGGCGGTGCTCTTCAACGGCGCAATGTCGGCTAAAGTAATGGAAACAAGAGCGGAGGGTGATAGAACCGACGGCGAGGCCGCCGATCCGCCCACGTCCGCAGTCCCGGCCGTTACGGCGGTCGGCCCTCCAGAAGATGCAGATGCAGGCGGCGCAGAGGTCGGCCCTCCCGCATGCAAAGTCCTGGGAGTGACCACGGTCTCGCGGACCGTCGGCACAGATGGGATCACCCGTGACCCTGTATACGCCCAATACCCCACTACTCCCACCACCAGCGCAGCCACCACCGCAGCCGCTGCCCATAACCCCCACCCGCGCCCCGACTTCCCCACGCCGCCGCCAAGCGCAGCCACCAATTCCACCCCATCCTTAAACCGCTCGTTGGGTTGGTGATTCATACATCGGGCCACCAGCGTATCCCACCTCTTGGACAGAACGGACACCAAGGCGCTTGGGGATTCCGCCATCCCGGCCGGCCGCCGACCTGTCAGCATCCGGTACAACATCACCCCGAACGAATACACATCGCTCGCCGGTCCCACCGTAACGCCGGGTAGTTCCCCGCGCTGTTCGGGGCTCATGTAGTCATACGTCCCCAGCAGACTGTCCGCACTGGACCGGTTCCCACTGCCACCGGTCTTCATCGTCGGCTCGGTCCCGATCGACTTCTCGATCTGGCCGGACGGTCGGATGGTTTTCTGACCAGACAAGGAACGTCCCACGTACGCCATGCTCGTGTGGATCTGGCTGCGCAGAAACTCTTCACCCACCGCCTTGGCCAGCCCGAAATCCGTCACCCGGGCGTTCCCGTCCTGATCGAGCAGGATATTGCCCGGCTTGATATCGCGATGGACCACCCCCCGTTCGTGCGCGTGCGCCAACGCCGCCGCCACCTGGGCCGCCCATCGGCGGGCATCCGCCTCAGAAACACGGTTATCGGGTTTGCCCTGCAACACATCGTGAAGCGTTTGAGGTTTGCCTTGGGGTCCCGCCACGTAGTCCATCACAAGGTAATAGCGGCCGGTCTCCTTGTCCTGTCCCACATGATGCACCCGCACGATGTTCGGGTGATTGAGTTCGCTCATAACGCGACCCTCATCGAAGAACCGCGCCACGAAGTTCTTGTCCTGGGCCACCTCGCCGGGCAGCAACTTGACAGCGTAACGGACCTTGGTATGAACGTTCTGGGCCGCCCACACCTCGCCCATCCCGCCCGCGCCAATCCGCTCCGTCAATTCATAGTCACTGATTCGCATGGTCTTTCTTTCCTTGTCGCCTCAACCTGTCGATCTCGCATTCCGCCTGCTCTCAATGGTCATCCTGATGCAGGTGGGCATAAGCA
>JBAXWO010000522.1:0-2547 GCA_037128375.1 bacterium | reverse complement strand
CTGATGACAGGTTATTTTGAACGGCGACGCGCGGTTAAGCACGCGAAGAACTGGCTGCACCATGCGGCCCTGTGCCGAAAGACGCACGAGGATGTCGCAGCGCCTGCGCTGATCGAGGAACTCAGGGCGGCGGAAATGTCCCTTCGGGCAGCCATGCACGAAGGGGATTGCGTGCGGATCGACGCTGAATGCAACAGGGTGGGCAAGGTCCTTGAGACCATGAGTCCCCGTGAGTCGTTCGCGGCGTTCAGGGAAAATCTGGAAGTGATCGTCGTGGCCGTGGCCGTGGCCATGGCCTTTCGATGTTACGTGCTGCAACCGTTCAAGATTCCGACCGGATCCATGCAGCCGACGCTCTATGGGATTCACTACTCGGCCCAGGAGGGGAGGTCTGTATTCGACCGCGCCCCCCTTAATGTCGCCAAATGGGCGGTCACCGGCTCGTGGTATACGGAAATCAAGGCAGAAGCGGCTGGAAGGTTTTACGGTCCGCGCGCTGAGCAGGGCGGCATGCTGCTCTACGATATCGGCGGACTCGCGCACCCCATTCCCCGCGACCTTCCCTTGATCGTCAAGTCGGGTGACGAGGTTGTCACCGGGCAGGTATTGGCACGTGGGAAAAAGACGACCGGAGATCACTTGTTCGTCAACCGGGTAAAATGGAATTTTCTGCCGCCCAAACGGGGCGACGTTATCGTTTTTCGCACTGATGGAATTCCGTCGTTGCAGGACAAAAAGACGCACTACATCAAGCGGCTTTGCGGGCTGCCCGGCGAGCGGATTTCGATTCAGCCGCCGAAACTTCTGGTGGACGGGCAGCAAGCCGCAGAGCCGGGCATGATTCAGGCGATTCAAAGCCAGGTTCCCGGTTATGTCGGCTATCAGTTGGCCCGGGGCATTGGGAGTGAGTATCTGGCCTCCACCAATGACAGCCTCCAGTTGGCAGCACAACAGTACCTTGGGTTCGGGGACAACTCCCTGAACAGTTACGACAGCCGTTATTGGGGCCCCGTGCCCGAATCCAGTCTCGTCGGCCCGGCATGGGTCGTGTACTGGCCCATATCCCAACGTTGGGGATGGGTGCAGTAGTCAGCCTTCTTCAGGGTGGACCGCGCTGTCCCTAGCGCGGTAAGACGCCGGCAGGGACACGGGCGTCCACCTTGATCGGATCCGAAACAGTCATCTACAGCCGAACCTTCATAACTTCATGGTTATAAACAATGTCGCATAATATATCTTATGTCTACTCATTGTGGCGAAAAGCCACGAAAATAAGGGGTTTTGAGTAATGCATGATTCGGGAGCTATTGGCGTAGCTGGTAGACCTGTTTGACGCCCTGGCCGCCGCGGTCGACCTCAAGAACCACGGCACTCATGTTGTCCTTGAGGAACTCATCAATGAGGAACTCGGCTCGCTTCCGATTAGTCATGGGGATTGAGTTGACTGCCCGCACGATATCGCCCTGTTTCAGGCCAACGGCATCAAAGAATTCGCGTTCACCCTCAAGCCCGACCACGTAGCCCGTAATCTTGTTCCGTGCATCACGCACCGGTTTCATGGTGTCGAAGATCGCCACCATCCGATCCGGCTCGTCCAACAACTCCTGATAGTATTGCAATAAGGGCTTGCGGCTGAACTGCCATCGATTGTCGTTGATCTGAATACATCCGAACCGGTTAGTACCGCTGGCGACTGCCGCTGTAACCACCTGATTGCTCGCTCCTCCCGCTGCCGGGCTTCGTGAGGCAAATTCCAGCCAGATATCGCGTGTTCCGCCGCCGCCCTGAAGCGTCACATGATCCAAGTGAATCTTTGTGACCGTAACGTCATCCATGATCTCGCCTTCACCGACGATATACTGTTTTCGGCCGACGAGATTGTCCAGAATAGCCTTGCGGATCGGTTTACCATCCCCGGTCTCAATTGAAAAAGTACCCGCCAGACGGAAAGGTTCGGCAGAGGACAGCCGTCCAGGCGGCAGAGACGGCCCCTGACGGCCAGCCATGACGTTCCAGACCTCCCCGGTCACCAAAGTCGAGACCGCCGTCAAATTCTCAACCATGGCCTGATCGGAAGTCACCCCGAACGCCCCGCCCGATGGCAAGGTTTCATCGGCGCGCAGAAAGACCACGGAAAGTCCTGCAGCGCCCGCATACAGGGCGCCGATGAACCAGGGTACAAATGGAGAGTGTCGAAAGGCAGAGGGCATAAGCCGGATTTTGTTTCCCGCAAGCGGGATCGATCATTTATCTAAGCGATCAACCCGAAACCGCGTTCCGCCGAAACGGAATCACGAGGCGGGCAGCCTCAGGTTTCCTATTTGACCTTGCTCCGAATGGGGTTTGCCATGCGGCAACCATTTCTGATTGCCCGGTGGTCTCTTACACCACCTTTTCACCCTTACCCCGGACGCCTCTTGCGACGCATCCGTGGCGGTATAGTCTCTGTGGCACTTTCCGTGACTTCCGCTTGACCAGAAGCCCCCGGGCTTTTTAGGCACCGGCATTCCGCCCTGTGGAGTCCGGACTTTCCTCTCCGGTCCGCTT
>JBAXWO010000521.1:0-2548 GCA_037128375.1 bacterium | reverse complement strand
CCTTGGACGACATCGCCAAACAATGAGAAATCTATTTTTCCGAGCGGGGGCATGAGATGATCGGTCGCCGGCGGGAGAACTTCGTGGATCTGCCGGCCGGCCAGTAGGGGGCGGAGGCGACGGACCCAGCGCGCGTGGCTGGAGAGCCCGAGATTCTCCCGGATCTGGCCGTGGCCCATGTCGTGCCAACCCCGGAGCCAGGGGGAATTGAAATGGCCGATCAATTTCTCCAGTTCCAGTTCGGTGGGGATGGCCTCCCAGGTGGGTAGGATTTCCAGCGCCAGGATGCGGCGGGTGGATTCCAGGAGGGGCATCAATTTTTCGAGGGCGGCATAGAGATGCGGGAGTTGGCGTGCGGCGGCCTTTTCGCGGGCCAGGAGGAGTTTCATGCGGGTCTTGTCGTACTTCTCGCTGTACTGCTGACCGAGCGCGGTGAGTTCGAGCAGTTTCGGGGAGAGCATGGTCATGTCGACGTTGCCGGCATGGGCAACCACGACGCGGGCGCCGATCTCGGCGGCGAACCGGATGGTATTCTCCAGATGATGGAGCGCGCTGGAGCGAAGGCGCGGGTCGGGACTGGCGAGGGTGAAGGGTTCGGGCGTGGGAACCTGGACGGCGGGGGGCAGCGGGCAGTAGGCATGGATGCTGTCCACGGTGACGGCCCCCGTCCGAATCCTGGACAACACGCCGGGAACCAGATAGGCCCGGAGATCGAATCCCAACTCGACGTGGTCGAAACCCAGGGCGAGGATTTCGTCGAGCATGGCTTCGCCGGTTTCATGGCGTCCGGCGTTCCAACGGGTGGTAAGGCTGAAGAGCATGAATAAAAAAGAACCCCCTGAAGCGAGCTCCAGGGGGTCCTGCGAAAGATACGATTCCGATCAGGTTCCGTATGCCTGGCGCGCGCGGGCGCGAGCCGCCTTACGGCGACGCTGTTCACTGGGCTTCTCGAAGTACCGATGGGCGCGGATCTCTTTCATGATCCCTTCCTTGTCCATGATCTTTTTGAGACGCCGAAGCGCTTTATCGACTGTTTCGCCGCGTCTGATTTTTACCTGTGCCACGATCTAGAATCACCTTCCCTTCCTGATCCGGGTGACGGTTGGTCCAACCCTTGAATCAGAGGCCGCATAAAATACGGGACCGGCCATGGGAAGTCAATATGGGAATACTGTGAGAAACGAATAGTTGACAATGGGGAGAGGCTTCCTGTTAAATGCGCGTTCATTCGAAGCATTCCGGAGGGCTCGCACACTTGGATCCAGATATTTTGCGCCATAGTACGGCGCACGTGATGGCGGCGGCTGTTTGCCGGTTGTTTGAAGACGTGAAGCTTGATATCGGTCCGGCGACCGACAGCGGGTTCTACTACGATTTCGATCTCTCCCATCGTCTGGCCCCCGAAGATTTTCCGTCGATTGAACGTGAAATGGCCAGGATTGTGGCCGAGGATCTCCCTTTTGAGTGCCTGGAAGTCGGACGTTCCGAGGCTCAGGTTTTGTTCGAGGCCCAGGGGCAGCGCTACAAGGTCGAGCGGTTGTCCGACATTCCGGCCGGCGATAAAATCACCCTGTACCGTTGCGGGAACTTCGTGGATCTTTGCCGGGGTCCGCATCTTGAGCGCACCGGGCAGATCAAGGCGTTCAGGCTGCTTTCGGTGGCAGGCTCGTATTATCGCGGCATCGAAACCAATCCCATGCTCCAACGCCTTTACGGAATCGTGGGTGCCACCCAGAAGGAGGTGGACGAGCACGTTCAGCGGTTGGAAGAGGCCCTGAAGCGCGATCACCGGAGGCTGGGCAAGGAGTTGGATCTGTTCAGTGTACAGGACGATGTTGGTCCCGGCCTGATCCACTGGCATCCCAAGGGCGCGCGTATCCGGTCGATTATCGAGGAATACTGGCGCCAGGAGCATTTCCGTGCGGGCTACGAATTGCTTTACTCCCCGCACATTGGCCGGTCCGGCCTTTGGGAGACATCGGGCCACCTGGGGTTCTACTCCGAGAACATGTATGCCCCCATGGAGATTGACGAGGTCAAATACTACGTCAAGCCCATGAACTGCCCGTTCCATATCCAGATCTACAAGAATCACAAGCGGTCGTATCGCGACCTGCCGTTACGATGGGCGGAATTGGGGACGGTCTATCGCTACGAAAAGACGGGCGTTCTGCACGGGTTGCTGCGGGTGCGCGGGTTCACCCAGGATGATGCGCATATCTTCTGCACTCCGGAACAGGTTGAGGACGAAGTCAAGCGCACCGTGCAGTTCGCGTTGAGGATCTGGCGTTCATTCGGATTCACCGAGATTACGGCCTACCTGGCGACCAAGCCCGCCAAGGCGGTCGGGGAACCCGGGCGCTGGGCCCAGGCGACAGCCTCCCTTCAGCACGCCTTGGAATCCGAGAACATCCCCTTTGTCATGGACGAGGGGGGTGGCGCGTTTTATGGCCCGAAAATTGATTTGAAGGTCAAGGATGCGATCGGGCGCGAATGGCAGATGAGCACCATCCAATTTGACTTTAATCTTCCGGAACGCTTTGAACTT
>JBAXWO010000520.1:0-2549 GCA_037128375.1 bacterium | reverse complement strand
TTCATGCGTGTCAGAACGATGTTCGTCATACATTCACCTCAAAGGTCATGCCCGCAATACGACAGGTTGAAACTCTTGTTGCATAACGGAAAATCTGAAATCTGCTGGTTACGCATGGCCATCGCCAAACCCATCCAATTATGGAAGGACGGATCCACGATCTTGTAAGCCTCAAAATGCCCCTGTGCATCGGTCAAGGCCACGTGACAAATCGCTCCCCGCCAGCCTTCCACCAGGGAGACAACCAACGACTCCGGATTCGGCTCGGATGCGGTCGCGCTAATTGCCCCGCCGATCATCATCTGTAGCTGTTCGCGTATGAAATCCGCCGAACGCTGAATTTCCAACCAACGCACATACGCCCGCTCGAAGACATCCCCACCCACCCCGGTCGAGACCGGAATTTGGGAAAAGCGGTAGATCCCGTTCGGAAAATCATGGCGAACATCGCCTTCCGACCCACAGGCACGCGCGGCGGGTCCCACCAGACCCAGCGCCATACACGTCTCCAGGGATACCTTGCCTGTATCCTCGAAACGACTCATCACCGACGGGGAATCCCAAAGCAACTCCACGGCGCTGGTGGTGTCGCGCAGCGCGCTATCCAGGCGCTTGAGCAAATCCGCGACCCGCGCGTCATCTACGTCGAACGCCACACCACCGGGTCGAATCAGCCCCCGGCCAAACCGACTGCCGCATAGACAGGCCGTCATGTTAAGAAAATCCCCGCGCAACCGCCCGCAGTAGGCGGCGGTCGGAAGAAACCCCACATCTCCGGCCAGGGCACCCAGGTCGCCCGTATGGTTGGCCAGCCGCTCCAGCTCCAATGCCACACCACGCAAGACCTGCGCCCGGGACGGCGCTTTCGATCCGGACAACCCCTCCAGAACCTGACAGTAAGCCAGGGCGTGCCCGATCGTGGTATCGCCCGCCGCCGTCTCCATATACGTAATCGTCCGTCGATCCGGGCCGCCCCGCAACGCCCGTTCGACGCCACGGTGCTGATAACCCAGTGAGATTTCCAGATGCAACACCTGCTCACCGTGGCACTGAAAACGAAAATGCCCCGGCTCGATAATGCCAGCATGCACCGGGCCAACGGCAACCTCATGCACCTCTTCGCCTTCAACGCGGTAGTAATCTGTAACCCCGATGACCGGCGGCTGGGCCGCCGTCCGGCCCCACGCATCATGCCCGGGACGACGCGAGGTCACAAAACGAACCGGTTTCAGCCAGGGATGGCCTTCCGGGCGCAATCCGAATTGCTCGGCAATTTCGCGCTCAAACAGGTGCACCTGACTGCAATCGGGCGTCAGCGACGGGAAACTTTCGCCGGTTAACGTGGTCTTCGCGGCCCCCAGTGCACCTTTGCCGCGATCGGCCAGCACGACATACAGTTCCACCGCGCCCCCAACTTCAGGCAGGTGCCCGAAGAGTGCCGCCACCTGACCGCCTTTCGCAACGCCGGACAGAATCGCGCCTCGAAATTCAGGCCACTCCAGACACGGGATGTCCTGACGGGCGCACCGCACCCCATTCCGCAACGCCACCCACTGCGGGCTCTCGTTCATATTCCCACCTCCAGCAGCGCCGCCGCCGAACGCAACAACGTGTCAAGCGGACGAGGGATCACGAGTCCCAGCAGCACGACCAGACACATCAATATCAAGGGGGACGCAACCAAACGAAACCGATCCTGATAATCGGTGGCCGCCGCCTGCGCGGAGGGCGTGCCCTGCACCACCCGCAGCACCGTTGCCCCCATCCCGATGAAGACCATGGCGAGCAGCAACAGGAAGAGTGTCGCCACAACGAAGTGCCCCCCGTTGAATGCCCCGCAAAGAATGGTGAACTCGCTGATAAAGGGGCCGCCCGGCGGGGACCCGGTGACCGCCAGGAAGCCGGCCAGGAAAAGGGAACCCGACACCGGCAACCGGCGGATGGCTCCCCTGACGTCATCGGTAAGCTTGCTGCCGTAAGCGCGGTGAATGTTGCCGGCTGAAAGAAAGAGAACTCCCTTGGTCAATCCATTGGTGATCAAGTGCAGCAGGGCGCCATAGGTTGCCAGGCCTCCAAGGGCGATACCGAGTACCAGGATCCCCATATGCTCAACGCTCGAGTAAGCCAGCATCCGCTTGAAATCGCGCTGCCGCACCATGAACACGGCACCCACCGCCATCGACAGCAACCCCACAAAGATCAGAATCTCGCGCACGAAGGCCACCTGCCCCGCCGCCACGCAAATCTGATAGAAGCGCAGGATCGCCAGAAAGGCGCAACTGGTCACACCGCCCGCCATCAGGGCCCCGGCCAGTCCCGGCGCCTCGCCATAAGCATCGGGTTTCCAGGTATGCATGGGAGCCAGGCCCATTTTGGTTCCATACCCCACCAGCAACAGCACAAACGCGGCATGCAGCCAGGGCACGGACAACTGCGGCGCCAGTTCAAGGAGGTCGTCCAGCAACAAGGTTGATTCCAAACCCTCATGCAGGGAGGAATACGCCAGAAAGAACGAGCCGAGCAGCGCCAGCGCGATGCCGACGGAGCCG
>JBAXWO010000052.1:0-10266 GCA_037128375.1 bacterium | reverse complement strand
CGACGCGGGCTACCTGACCTCGACGGCCTGTAGCCGACCTCGGCCCGAGGTCGGTCGAACAGACGATGCATGCTGACCGCACCTTCCCCCTATCCCGAACCCGCGTCGGGCCGACGCGGGCTACCTGACCTCGACGGCCTGTAGCCGACCTCGGCCCGAGGTCGGTTGGATACACAATGCACGCAGAGCCCACCCGCGCAGCCCCCGGATTCTGCACCGGACTTTTGACAGCCCAAAACATTTGTGATAGCTATTCCGGCCAACAAGCGTCACACGACAGGAACTTATGCAGGCCTTCACATATCGATCCGGCCAACTGTGCGCCGAGGGTGTCCCGGTCAAGGAACTCGTCCGGCGTTATGGCTCGCCTCTCTATGTCTACAGTCGCAACCATCTTCGCGAGCGCTTTGATGCGATTGCCTCGGCCATGGCCGAAGTGCAGCCGTTGATCTGCTATTCCGTCAAGGCGAACTCCAATGCCGCCGTGATCCGGACACTCGCCGAAGCCGGATCCGGTTTTGATATTGTTTCCGGCGGTGAGTTGTTCAGGGTCCTGCGCGCGGGGGCGGACGCCTCCCGGGTCGTGTTCGCCGGCGTCGGCAAAACCCGCGAGGAAATCGAGTACGCCCTCAGGGAGCGGATCCGCTTTTTCACCTGCGAGTCGGAACCCGAGGCACGCCGTATCTCCGAGTGCGCCAAACGCCTCGGCACGACCGGGCGCATCGCGTTCCGCGTGAACCCGGACGTTGATCCCAAGACGCACAAGTACATCAGCACCGGCAAAAAAGAAAATAAGTTCGGCTTGGATCTGGATCGCACGATCAAGGCCTACGAAATGGCCGCGGCCCTGCCGAATATCGAGATCGCCGGACTGCACATGCATATCGGCTCACAGATTCTGTCGGCCGACCCGTTCGGGGCGGCCCTGGCCAAGGTCAAGGATCTTTGCCTGACGCTGAAGGCCAGGTATGCATCCTTCGCCACCCTCGACATCGGCGGCGGACTGGGCATCGACTACAAACCCGAGCAGCAGGCCCTCGATCCCAAGGTTTTCGCCGCCATGGTCATGCCCTTCCTCCGGGAAATCGGAATGAAGGTGGTCATGGAGCCGGGCCGCAGCATCGTCGGGAACGCCGGCATCCTCGTCTGCACCGTGCAGTACGTGAAGGAAAACTACTTCAAGAAGTTCATCGTGGCGGATGCGGCCATGAACGACCTGATCCGGCCCGCGCTCTACCAGGCGCATCACGAAATCCTGGCGGTCTCCGCCACGGACAAACGGGCGCCGGGCGATTTGGTGGGACCGATCTGCGAGTCCGGCGACTTCCTGGCGGCCGATCGCGACCTGCCTGATGTCGGGGAAGGGGACCTGCTGGCGGTGATGAGCGCCGGCGCCTACGGGTATGCGATGTCCTCAAACTACAACAGTCGGCCCCGCGCGGCCGAGGTAATGGTGGACGGCGATACCGCCGTTCAGATCCGCCGGCGTGAGACGCTGGAAGATCTCGTGCGCGGCGAGTCCGAAATCTGAAACCGTGGGGAGACGATTATGTTCGAAGGAGCTTATACCGCGATTGTGACGCCGTTCAACCAGGACGGCTCGGTGGATTATGGCAAACTGCGCGCCCTGATCGCCCTGCAAATCGAGGGCGGCATAGACGGGATTGTGCCGGTCGGGACCACCGGCGAATCGCCCACACTCGATTTCGATGAGCACGAAAAGGTGATCGAAGTCGCCATCGAGGCCTCACGCGGCCGCCTCAAGGTGATTGCCGGAACCGGCGCCAACTCCACCGCCGAGGCCCTGCAACTGACCCGGCATGCGCTCAAGGCTGGCGCCGACGGCACGCTTCAGGTCACCCCCTACTACAACAAGCCCAATCAGGAAGGGCTCTACCGTCATTTTTCAGCCGTGGCCGACCTGGGTCTGCCCGTGGTGCTGTACAATGTTCCCGGCCGGTCGGCCCGGGAGATTGACGTGGCGACCATCGTCCGCCTCGCCCGGCATCCCAAAATCGTGGCGGTCAAGGAAGCCGCCGGGAGCGTCGACCGCGTCAGCCAGATTCTGCGCGCCTGCCCGATCACCGTTCTGTCGGGCGATGACTCGCTGACCCTGCCGATGATGGCGGTGGGCGCAAGCGGCGTCATCAGCGTGGCCTCAAATATCGCGCCGCGTGCGGTGGCGGATCTCGTTCATGCCGCCCAGGCGGGCCAATGGGACAAGGCGCGCGCCCTCCACATGAAGTACTACCGGTTGTTCACCGATATCTTCCTGGATACCAATCCGATTCCGATCAAGGCCGCCATGGCCCTGACCGGGCTGATCAACGAAGTATACCGGCTGCCGCTTTGCGAAACCAGCGACGCCATCCGCAAGAAGCTGGCGGACTGCCTGAAGGAAGTCGGCCTGCTGGCACGTTAGGAAACGGCGGGCGCAACCAACCCTGGATCCAACAGCACGCCCTGGCTTCTGAGCTGGCTCTGCAACGCCTCGATCGAGAGCGTTCGAACGTCGCCCTCCGTCTGCCGCAGGGCCAGGGCGGCAGCCGACCCGCAGGCTTCCCCGGTTACCGCGCAGCCCGGGAGGGAACGGGTCACATCCCAAACCGTCGTATCGGCGGAAATACAACGCCCGGCAACCAGCAGGTTGGCATTATGAACGCCGTGCAGCGCCGAAAACGGAAGGGCATAAACAGGCCCCGCCTCGCGCCAATCGCCGATCAGGCCCACGGCATCATCAAACCACTGGTGAACGTGGCGGGCCTCGAGCGAAAAGGAGCCGACCAGGCGCCGGGTCATCCGGAAGCAGGGCAGGGTGGGGGGGGCCACCAACTGGATATCGGCATCCGGTTTGCCGACACGCAGCGCCTCCAGCCGTTTGCGAATCAGGTCCCGCGTTCCGAGAATCTGCGCCGTAACCTGCCCGGCCTCGTCGCCCCGGAAGAAGGGCCCGTCGGCGTTCTCCCGCGTAGCCAGCGGACTATAGCGGTTGGAAAGGCCGTGCAGATTCAGTCCGTTCTCCTGAAGGGAATAGAACCAACCGCACAACACGTTGGAGTCGAGCGATTCCGTCGGTTCGCCCGCGAGAAAGCAGACATCGGCATCGCCCGTGGCATCCACCACGGTCCGGCACGCGACCGCACTCCGTCCGCTCTTGTTCTCCACGATCACATGGCTGATCCGGTCCCCGTCCCGGCGGACGGCGCAGAGGCGGGTGTCGTACAGCAGCGTGATTCCGGCGTTGACCACCAGTTTTTCCAGGGCCAGCAGGTAGGAAGCCGGGTTGAACTCCGTCTCGTACCGCCTTTTCCCGCGCGCCGGCACATCACCGCCGAACTGCCAGCAGGCCGGAATCCCGGTGAACCGCGCGGCCCTGTTATCGTGACGCAGGTCGGCGACCGACAGCTTGAGCATGACTTCGGCCAGGCCGCCGCTGACCTGCCGGCCCCGTCCGTCACAAAGGGGCATCCAGACGATGACATTCCCGAGCGTGGCCAGCCCCCCGACGGCGCATGTTTTTTCCAGCAGGCACACTCTGGCGCCCTGGCGCGCCGCCGCCACAGCGGCCGCCACGCCGGCGATCCCGCCGCCCGCCACCAGCACATCGCACGCGTCCGATACCGGCAGCGATCGCGAAGGTTCCTCGATCATGCCCAACGGCCGGTGTGTCAATGATTCTGACTGCATAACCGTCCTCCCATCTTCCACACTAGGGCTCCTCGCCGGTCGGTGCCGTGACAAACCGCTTCGATTCCGCTATCTGCCAGATGAGTGCACAGCCTAGCACGGTATTGTTCCGGGTTTTCACCAGGGGACTATCCTCGAAGGCGGCGCCCTCCAGGTTGATCCACTTGGCAAAAAGTCCCACGCTCAGGCACCTGCTGAGTTGCTTGGTGGCATGAGCGGACACGCCAAAGCCGGCATAGCCGCCCCCGGCTTCGTAGGCGGGTCTCGATTCCGTGGCGTAGGCGCGGGGTACGCCGTAGTAGAAATCGCTGTACTCCTGATCGATGAAGTCAGCCGACAGAATGGCGCCAAAGCGCAGCTGGCGCTTTTCGAATAGCGATCGATTGTTATAGGCGAGGTCGAGCGTGGACCGGAACCCCTCACCGGCGGCGCGCATATCGTCCGTGACATCGAAGGAACAGGCGGCGCGGATCGATCCCCGCAGGGTGAGGGCGTCCGGGGCGTCCCTGTGGAAAAAGGAAACCTTCAGCGCCGGTCCGATCTCGACCAGCGCCCCGGGGGTTGGCATGCCCGTCCTGGCCTTGTTATCGCGCGACACGGGTGGATTGCCCGACATCGAGAGGTCGGTGCCCACGTGCTCGCCCTGGTAGAAGATCCCCTTGATGCCGTCGCGCCCGGCCCGCAACACTTCGCCACGGTAGAGAAAGTAGGGAAGCGGAACGACGTAGGTCGAGTATTCATCGGACCCGTTGTACTGGGGCAGTCGCGCGGCGCCGTTGAACAGCCCGCATTCCCAGAGGGGCTCCCGAAGCAGGGGATTGTCCGGCTCATCGACGGAGAGCGGCTGGGCCAGGGCCTTCCAGGCCCACGCCCCGAGCACCAGCGCGGGAAGCATGGCGGACGCCAGCATTCCGGACCGCCGCCTCATCGCGCCTCTTCCCCCGATCGGGAGGTCCTTGATTTGCGGGGCCGTTTTTCCTGCAGCAGCAGGTCCCAGAGCGGCCCCACGTGCCCCATCTTGTGGAGGAACGTGAGGCTTTTATCCATGGCGTCGGGCGGGAACACGCAGTGTTTCTGTCCGGCGAAAGCGTCCGTGAGGGTTTTCTCAAGCCAGGCCCGGTCCAATTCCGGCGACAGGTAGTACACGGGCTCGAGAAGGTCCTTGTCGTCCCGTGAGATCATGCCGTTCTTGCGCGCCACTTCGGCGAGGGCGGTGCCGGGAAGAATGCGAATACCCATGAAAATGAAGATGGCCGCCCCCTTCAGGGTCTTGATGTTCCGGATCCCCTCCAGAACCAGGTCCGGTGTTTCGCCGGGACACCCGAACATGAAATAGTGCGCCGCGGCCACGCCGTGCCGCGCGAAGAGGTCGTTGCAGGCCGCGATATCCTTGAACAGATAGTTCTTTCCCAGCTTTCTGAGGGCGGTGTCGCTGGCCGCGTCCGACCCGATTTCGGCGGCCTGAAGTCCGGTCTCCTTCATGAGCGCCACGATCTCGTCGTCAAGTCCGCCCGGCCTGAAGAACGCGGTCCAGGGCACCTTGATGCCGGCGTCGTGCATTTTCCGGACGACTTCGCGGAAATGGCCCTGCTCGTCGTTGAAGACGGAGTCGGTAAAGAAGATGTAGGCGGCGGCGTGTTTCTCCATCAAGTTCCGGATGTCGGCCACCACGGCGTCCGGATCCCGTGGCCGGATCCCCGCGCCTTCCAGGAGGGGATAGGAACAGTAGATGCACTTATGCGGGCATCCCCGCTTGGTCTGCACTCCGGCCAGGTTGCCGTTCGCGCGGTAGAACGCCATGATGTCCGCGTCGTAGCGGGCGGGCGGAATTTCATGGTGGTGCAACGACGGTGCGGAACGCAGGCAACGCTCCTTCGGGTATTCCCCGCGGCCCGCCGCCTCCACGAAGGCGACCATCAGCCGCTCACCCTCGCCCACAATGCCGTAGTCCGCTCCCACGGCCTCGAGAATGACTTCGGGCATGATCGAGAAGCCCGACCCGCCGAGAACGATGCGACAGCCCGACTCCGCGCGGACGGTGGTGACGATGTCGCGCACGCACGGGATATAAGTCTGCTCGTTCAGGATATTGGTGTTGTCGATGTTGCGGAGCGAAATGCCGACCAGATCCGGATGCGCCGCCCGCACGGACTCGGCGACGGCCTCCAGGGAGGCGCCATGCTGCAGGTAATCGAATTGCGTGACCTGATGCCCGGCATTCTCCAAAGCCGCGGCAATCATGCTCAACCCCAGCGGGTAAACCGGGTAGGGACTCTTCGCAACATTGGCCGAGATCAGAAGGATTCTCATCGTATTCGGTTGGACGCGGGGCAGCGCGGGAAAAGTCACGATGGGGCGGGGCCGGTTCGCCAGGTCTTATTTCGGGAAAGACGGGGACGCTGGAACGTTCCATCCTTGGTTTGTTTCTGCATGACATTCAGGAACAGCTTCGCCATCTTCAGCTCGCGGCTGCAGTCCGCATAGAAGGTATCCCACGCGTACTGGTGCATTTCCGCCAACTTGTCGATACTCATGAGCGCCGGCTGGAAGACAACCTCCGCGGCGGTGTATCGGATCCAGTCGTTGTGCAGGATCCGGCCCTGCTTCTCCAGTTCATCGCGGGCGCGGGTGTGGGGGAAGGGCGTCAAAACGGTGAATTCCGCCAGGTCCAGGTCGATCTCCAGCAGGAAGTCCACCAGCCGCTTGATGGAGTCCTCGTCATGATCGTCCAGTCCGAGCAGGATCGTCCCCTCCACGCCGATGCCGCGTTCCTTCAGGCGTTTGATGCGGTTACGAATGACATCCGATGTGTCGAAGACCGCCTGATAGACGTACCAGCAGCCGGCCTCCGCCGCCAGGTCCAGGATCTCGTCATCGTCCTTGATCGGATGCGAAATCCATTTCTTCTTGAGCGGGGCGATGGCGCGAAACAGGTCCTTTTCCCACTGGTCATTCTGGGCCAGCGAGTTGTCCACAAAGAAGATCCGGTCATTGTCGATGCTCTCCAGTTCCTTCACCACCGCGTCGATCGGGCGGGGCCGGAACGCCCGGCCGCCCAGGAACTCCGTGCAGCAGGGATAGCAGGCGTAGCGGCATCCGCGTGAGGCATGCACCAGATCGACCATCTGGACGCCCCGGAAATTATAGCGCTCGCGATGCAGGATACTGCGGCGGGCCGTCCCGATCGACCCGGCATCCGGAAAGACGTGGAAGAAATTGTAGACCTTCTTGAGTTGTCCTTTTTTCAGGTCGGCCAAGATCTCTTCAACGTGCCCTTCCGCCTCCCCGAGAAAGATCGAGTCGACATGCGGAAGCGTCTCTTCCTGGTGAAGCATGGCCGCAATGCCGCCGATGATGACGGGGATTCCCCGCGCCCTGCACTCATCGGCGATCTGCCAGGCGCGCGGGATCTGGCACGTCAGCATCGTGGAGATCGCCACCAGATCCGGCTGGTTGTCGAGGGTAAGGGCCTCAACGTTCTCGTCGCAGAACAGGATTTCAACATCATCAGGAATGGCGGCGGCGAAGCACACGGGACCGTGCGGGGGCAGGTGGAATTCCTGCTGATTCGGCATCTTGGGCCATTTGGGATAGATCAGGTTGATTTTCACGTTTCTCCTCGCGCCCCCACCGGATGGCAAGGCCCGTAGGCCTCATGCTTCGACTACCGCGGAAATCTGGCATTTAACCCCAGTCGGGTCAAGGAAGGTTTGAGCGGGAAAGGGCGTCCACGATCGGGGAACCCGCGTCGGGCCGACGCGGGCTACCTGTAGCCGACCTCGGCCCGGTCGGTCGGGCCGACGATGCCCGCAGAGCCTGCCCCAACGCCAAAAACCGCAGAGGCGCTGTCCGGGCAAGAAGCTTGTTTTTTGCGGAGCGTGTGGCTAGGGTGACGACCTTCGATCGTGAATGGGTCGGCATGGGGAGTCAGGACTTGCTTACGGGTTTGGGTATAGCATTTGCAGTCGGGGTGGTTCTCTGGGCCATCCTGTGGCGCAACAGCTCAATCCTCTATCCCACCTTTGTCCATGGGGATAGGACGAAGAACCGTGTCGCGCTCACCTTCGATGACGGCCCTCATCCTGAATACACCGCGCGGACCCTCGATATTCTTGCGGCTCACGACGCCAAGGTTACGTTCTTCTGCCTGGGCGGCCTCGTTGAACAATATCCCGAAATTGTCCGCCGCATTCATGCCGAGGGACATCTTGTGGCAAATCACGGGTTCGACCATTCCCTCAGCGACTTTTTCCGTCCACCCGCCGTCGCCCACCGATCCCTCATGAAGAGCGGGTCGATCATCCAGGGGATTACCGGTTATTTTCCGCGCTTCTATCGTCCGCCCGTTGGAATCAAAACTCCGCCCCGGGTGCTATCCGCATACCAGTTGGGCCTGACGTGGGCGGGTTGGTCCCGGCACGCCATGGACGGCGGGGCGCGCACGTTCTCCCGCGAGAAGGCGGTGAAGCTGGCGGTCTCCGTTAAGCCCGGTGACGTTGTGCTTCTGCATGATGGAAGAATCGCGACGAACGGCGAGCTCCTGAGCACCAGTGCCGTGGCCGCCGACGAGTATGCGCAGGCGCTTGAGGCGCTCATGGCGGGGTTGCAGGGCAGGGGAGTCGAGCTGGTCCGCCTTGATCTCCTGTCCGGCCTGCCGCCGGGCCTCGAAATAGCCCCGGTCCCGGTTAAGCAGGGCTCCTCCTGGCAACTCATCAAGGCCGACCTGGCGGCGCTCAGACATGAGCGGGCCAGCCCCGCGCGGCAGGGATTCTCGCTGGGGCTGGGCGTCTTTATCGGCTGCACGCCGCTCTTCGGCCTGCACGCCTTCCTGGCGATTGTGCTGGCGCTGCGCTTTCGTCTTCCCAAGCTCGCGGCGATTGCGGGGACGGCCATCTCCAATCCGCTGTTCGCTCCCGTAATCATCCTCGGGTGCCTTCAGGCGGGCTGGTGGAGCCTGCATGGCGGGTGTGTGCCGCTGTCGCTCGACGCGCTGCGGGCAATGCAACTGTCCGAATTGCTCAGCCGTTACCTGACCTACTGGCTGATCGGTCTGCTCCTGTTCGGAACAGGGCTGGCCGTGGTACTGGGAGTGGCCCTCTACGCGGTTCTGGTGCTGCGGAACCAGAGGCGGGCCAGGGCATAGGTACTCGATCTGCGCCGTGGGGATGGCACCGAATCGGAGATGTGCGGCATAAGAAGACGGCGCTTCTGCACCATCCGTTGGTGAAGTCGGGAAAGATTCACCACCCGCTTTGCTGGAGACACGGAAAAACGGAGCCGCCTTCGCGGGGACAGCACGGAGGCGAATTCACGCAACACCGCCGAGTGAAGGAAGAGAAACCATGATCGAGTGTAACTTAGTACACGGTGTCAGAAATACGGTTGCGTATTCATCAAGGTGGACCGCGCTGTCCCTAGCGCGGTCAGACGCCGGTAGGGACACCGGCGTCCACCTGGGTCGTGTACTTAGTGAGAACACTATTCCCCGGCATCCCCGGACAAGTCATTCACGCAAATCTGAGAGGGGCGGACGTCGCTGGATTGTCGACGGGGATCGAACGGTGAGACTGCGCAGCGCTGGGGAGCGTGAGGCCTAACGGTCAAAGTAAAATACCGACTGCGTCTTTGCCGATTCAAATATCCCTGAAATGATTGACAATCCTCGATACGCCTCGCGAGCATCGATCCGTGTGGCACGGCCGGTTTTCATGGCGGTCATGATGTCGGCCAACGCCCTTTTGATATAGCACATGCCGTCTTCGCTATGGTGAAAATGTTCGTTGGTCACCGGGTTGACGATTTCGGCACTGCCCGCATACCGCGCCCGAAAAATACTCCGGCAACCCTCTGGGACATTCATGTGCAACTGGGCAAACCCGTCGGTGCCTTCGGCGTGGAGTATTGGCAGCCGTGAGCAGGCACGATCACCCATTTCGACGACCAGCCGCGTGCCGTCGTCCAGGTGGGCGGTGGCAACAATCTGCGATTCCATGGTCATGCCCTGGTGCTTCCTTGCATGGGTAAAGTCAACCGCGGCAAAAACCAGGGTCGGTTGTCGATTACCAAGACAATAGAGAGCACTGTCGATACAATGGGTGCCAAAGTCATAAATCCCGCCAAATGGCTGGGTGATATTGAACTGGATCAGGTCGCCGATTTTTTTCTGTTCCACGGCTTCGCGCAACCAGATAAACGGCTGACCATATCGCCGCTGATGGTCCACAAACAGCCGCACCGACCGTCTTTCCGCTTCCGCCATGATCCTTTTGGCTGCATCGAGTGTGAGCGCAAACGGCTTTTCAATCCAGAGCGCCTTGGCACCTGCCGCCATGGCGGCCATGGCCATTTCCTCGCGCGCCGGTGGGAACGCACAGATCGACACCATATCAGGCGCTTCAGATGTGAGCATCGCCTGATAATCCGTATATCCTTTTGTTCCTGGATATTCTACGGCGAAATCGTCTACGTCCTTCTTGCTCAGGCTCGAAACCGCACTCAATACGACATCGGGCTGGCTTTTATAGGCAGCCGCGTGTGCATAGCCAATGGAATGCGCCCCGCCTTTACCGGGGGCGCTGG
>JBAXWO010000519.1:0-2557 GCA_037128375.1 bacterium | reverse complement strand
CGCCGACGAGGCACACGGCAAAGAAGAGCCATCCTTTCAGAGACATGTGAAGGATGACGGGAACGAAGAGCGGACTGAAGATGAGGAAGACAACTCCGGCACATACGACCCAGGCAAGAGCGAGTTGCCTGCCGTGAAGTTGTTTCCATTCCCTCATTCTTGTTCCTTCAAGCCAACGTTAGCGGCCAGGCTCGGCGACCTTGGGAGCCGTCGACTGCGCCGCTTGGTTCGCTGATGCCTTTGCTTTGAGTTCTGAGTCGAAGTCCGCCCCACAGATCGGGCAATGCTTGATCCTGCGCGGGAGTCCGCGCACAAACGGAGACTTGCCAAATCTCAGGATTGCCCCAATCCATTCGGAACAGAAGGGGCATACGATTCTGGCAGAGACGAAGATACCAGTGAGAACAGCCAGAACGACGAACGCCAGGCAAGGAACGATCAGGCACGAATCCCTTTGCGATGCCACTGAACCCAGCAGGATTCCGACAAGGAACAATGGCATAGGAAGGAATCCCACGATTCCGGTGCGCTTCGCAATGTGTTCCCTTCCTGTCATGTTTCTGTCAGCGAACGAGACTGTCGAAAAACTCCGTTTTCTGCCCCGAGCCTATTATTCGGGGGGATCAAAACACAAGGAGCATCTTCGGATCGCCCGTTTTACAGGCATTCTACGAAGTCGATTTTCACACGCGATCGTCCAAAACTCTGACAGGGGGCTTTTCGACAGTCTCAACGTCAGCGATCACCAACAGCCGCCCGTCCTAAGACGCCTGCTTTCCAGCGACCGGCCCCGGGTGCATCGCATGGTTCGCGTGGATCATCGCCGTTTGTGATCGTTGCGCCAAGCCTGAACCGATCGCCAAGGTGCGACGAGATCGGAGAACCCATCGCACTTGCCGGCATAAGCCGAGACAAGAGCGCGAAACGGACACCGATTACGGAATACAAAGTCGGCGCGGCGCGACAACGTACAGCAGGACCTGCGGGACTGCTGTTTACGCCAATGCCGCTGGTTGGTGGTCATCCGGCCGTCCTGTCTTGGCAAGGACCGCGACAACGGGTATTCTATCCGCCTCTGGGTCAGGCATCAGCGCAGACACACAAGTTGCGGAAAGAGGCGGGATAAATATGACACGAGATGCCGGCGCCGGGCGCGCCGTTAGAGTGGGCGTGTTGCTGCTGTTGTGGTTTGCGTCGAGCGGCGCCCGCGCGGATGACGTTTTTCTCTCCACCGGCCCCGCGCGCAACGGGACGATCCTCCAACTGACCACGAATTCCATTCTGCTGCTGCAGCCAGACGGCAAGGCCGGGAGCATCGCACGGAGCGAGGTCACCAACTTCACACTGGCCTTCCCGGCAGGCGGCCGCTGCGCGCGCCTGACGTCCCGTGATGGCACGAACAGCCTGCTGGTGCTGTCGTCCTTTGACCGCGGTCGATTTTCAGGCACGAATCTGGCTGGGGCGGCTGCCGCACTTCCGCTCGCGGATATCCGGGAGGCGGTGTTTTACCCGGTAGCGAAACCCAGGCACATTCTGGACCTGCCCTACGTGAGGCAGAAGCCGGATTACTGCGGCGAAGCCTGCATTGAAATGCTTTCGACCTTTCTGGACCGGCCGGTGTCCCAGGACCAGGTCAACGAATTGGCCGGACTGGGCGGCAAGCGGGGCTGCATGGGCGAAGAACTGGCCGCCGTCATCGTCAAATTGGGGCTGAAGATCGCGTCATCCGAGAGCTGGCCCGGCAGCACCGATGTCGATTTTCTCGTGGAGCGCATGCGTCTGCTGGCCTGTCTGCAGCAGAATCACCCCGTTCTTCTCGGCTTGTGGGGAAGGTACCAGGCCAAACAGACCGGCATGACGTTCGATCACATCGTGATGCTGATCGGTTATAATCTGCAAACCGAGCGGTTCATTATTCACGACCCGGGCCGTCAGCCAAACTGGGCCGTCACTTTCTCTGATTTCATCAAGCACCGGCAGAACAGCAGCGGGCAACTGTCTCAGATCGAGTTTGCCCTGTTCCGGGACTGGAAGACCCTGGACGGAAAGGTCATTTCCGCCGAGCTGCTGGAACTGAACGCTCGCACCATCCAACTGAAACCTGCGGCATCCGGCAGCATCACCCTCGATATTGACAAACTGGATCCGTCGGGAAAGGCCTTTGTCGAAAAGGTGAAGACGGGCCAGACGTCGCCTCCGCGGGAGGCCTTGTCCCTGCCGCCGAACCACCCCGACGCTCTTTATGCAAATGCCTGTGAATGCGCCCTGAAGGGCGACAAGGCGGGGGCGCTCATATTTCTGACCCGCGCGATTGAGGCCGGTTTCATCAACTTCGTCCACATCCAGAACGACACGGACCTGACGGCCATCCGCGAGGAAGCCGGATTCAAGGCGTTGTTGGCGAACAAGGACAAGCTGCTGGCCGGTTTCATGCAGAAAATATCTGCGGAAATCCTGAACAAGCTGGGGAGTGGCTACTCGATCGGTTCGGGAACAAACAGCCCCTACATCATGATCAGCAACGCAGACCCGCAAAAGCAGAAGACGGTGGAAGACG
>JBAXWO010000518.1:0-2564 GCA_037128375.1 bacterium | reverse complement strand
AGGGTGAAGTCGTGCTTGAAACTGCCATCGGGCTGCTTGATCCAGCGGACGAAGTTTTCCAGATTGACGTAGAAATGGCGCGATCCGGCTTCGCCCATCAGTGCGTGCGATTGACCTACCATCTCCAGGTGCTTGTCTGACCAGAGCGGAACCTTGTAGTGCGCCGCCACGGCCCCATCATTGTGAAAGGCCATATTGCGCATGCGGAAATCCTTCGCGTCCATCATGGCCCAGTCGCAGATGCTCACGCGCAACGCCACATTGGTGAGCGGCAGTCCCTCGGCCTCGAGGGCAATCTGCCCCTGATACACCCCGGCTTTCGCTTCCCGCGGGACCCGCACCGTAAACCACAACGGCGCCACCGCGCCGGCAACCAGCGACTTCCGGTCCGCAGGCGCAGGTGCCTGGCTGACCGGAATTTCTGCGGGAATAACATCCAACAAGCCGTCGAAGCGGTGGGTAGGAAGATGGGATTTCCCTCCCGACCCTCCCGAGGGATCGTCTGGCGGCAACTCGCCAGGCACGACCGCCACGGCATAGCGGACCTGAACGGCGGAGGCCGGAAGCGTGGCGCCGCCCGCGGTCGTTTTAAGGTCCGACACCTTCACCTTCAACCCTTTGATTGCCTGACCCGAACTCACCATCAGCCGTCCCGAAAATACGCTGTTGCGCGCGGCCTGGATGGCGACCGGTCGCAGGGACTCGCAAGGATCGCCGAAGTCGAAGACGCTGAGCGTGTCGTAAGCCGCGCAATTCCAAACCCGGATGCCGCGCGGACGCGCGAGGTTGGTCCCGACCCCGACCTCTCGAGAGTCGGGGCGGAGAGTCGGGACCGCGCCGACGGGCGTTACAGACAGGCGCGCGTGCAGGAGTCCGATGGGCGCCCAGGGGAGCATGCTGTGGGCCTCTTGACTAGCGCGTTTGACATAGGCCACCGTAACCGGCGCGGTATGGGTCTCAATGGCCAACACGTTCACCCCCGGCCGCAGCAACTTGGCGGGAATCTCGAAGTCCTGCAAGCTGCGCTCGCGTTTCGGCGGTTTATTTGCATAGTCACCCTTCGGATTCGTGAATGCCTCCGCAGGGTAATCCGCCGCCAGGGCCAGCAGATCCGGCTTGTCGCCGGACATATCGCGGCGGATCGCTTCCACGCCGTTGACGTAGACCACCACCCCGCCCAGATACTCCAGCGAGAGGCGGCAGGACTTCACCTGCGCCGGGTCCTTCACCTCGAACTTGCCGCGCACGAGCAGGGCGGCTGTGGCGCCATAGCGCGTTTGCGGACGGCCCCCCTCGCCAGGTGTTAACAGAGGCAACCGGACACGCGGCCACGTCCCGTCGTCCAGGTTGAGGCCAGCCCAGTTTGTCGGCGGCAGCGGGGAAGACGCGGTCGAAGTCGCGGGCTTCGGGGCGACGCCGGGCCATATGCCGGCCTGTCCCGCCGGAATCCCCAGCGGCGTAAGATCCCACGGCTCCAGCTTGCCGTCGGCCGTGCGCGCCAAGGCGCAGCGCGACACCAGGAAGTGCCGCCACAGGCTGTTGTTGTCCAGTACCACGAGGGCGTCGGACTCCGCACGCCCGGCGCTCGAGGTTGCCGCAGGCGGCTCCGCGCCGATGCTGAAAGAGGCCATGGCCAAGACAAACGCCGACAAGAACAGGGATCGCAAGATCATGATTTCTCCTTTGGCATGACCGTATCAACACCCCACCGATCTCGCGGGGAAGCGGGTCGGTTAAGTGTATCCGAGTAAGGGTGGCGGTTAAGCGGGGGGTGGTTAAGTGTACGAGTAAGAGTGTTAGTCACGGGCTGCAACCTTTGAGAGCGCGGAGAGCATGGCAGCAATACGTCGGAGCCATTCACGGCCCTGTTCGATGCGTGAAACTTCGGCGACGGCGACGGCGTTTGCGGCAGCCAGATCAATCATGGACGCCGATTGGATGGTGGCCTTATATGCGGTTGCGTAGTGCCCTAGGTAGACGATCCGCTCGTTTGCAGACCATGTGCTACTGGCGTGGGCAATGTTGACCAGAATGCTCTCCGCTCCACGATCCAGATGATCGCACGCGGCAACACGCCGTATCAACCTGTCGAGCAAAGTGCGACGAACCGATGCAAAGCGCAAGCCCTTCTGGTAAACTATTAACCTTTCATGCCCGAACGGTTCTGCCATAGTGACGCTTTCTACTCTTACTGGGTTATCCATAACCGCCACCCTTACTCGCTCACCCTTACTCGCTCACCCTTACTCGGTTACCCTTACTCGGTTACCCTTAACCGACCCGCTTAACCGGTCGTCCTATTTCTGCGGCAACCATTCCCCGACCATAGATTCTGTCGAAAGGCCGTGATTTCGGCTATCACAATTGTGTGCATTCACAACCTTTCGCGTCGACATCAACGAGGGTGGCGCCCCACTGCCCGAGTATATGACAGGTCATCCGGTCGTGCGGAATCACGTACGGAACATGCAAGTGTCCCGTGAAGACGTGCGAGAAGCGATTCTGAATATGTCCCGCATAGAGTCCGGGCGCTTTGCTCTGCACATACTTGTTCATGTCGCGGT
>JBAXWO010000517.1:0-2565 GCA_037128375.1 bacterium | reverse complement strand
ATCCGACCCCGGCGGACAAGACCCGGCTGCTCAACTACGAGGAAGCCTCGCAGTGGTTTGGCAAAGGCCAGCCGCGGCTCTATCAAATGACCGCCGTCATGCCGGATCTCCAGGATCTGATCATCCAGTTCCACGTCAATCTGCTCAATCACACCAACGAACTCACCGGCCTGCGCTACGCCGACGATCCCGCGCTGCTGGCGGTCGAGTTGCAGAACGAGGAAGACTTTTTCCTGACGATGACAGGTTATGATGAGTTGCTCAAAAATGCTCCGACTTATCGTAAGCTGATCTATGACCGGTTCGCCGACTGGCTGAAGACGCGTTACGCGAGCCAGGAGGCTTTGGCCAAGGCGTGGGGTGACAAGCTGAAACCTGACGAAACCCTCGCCGCCGCGAGCATTTCGCCATTTCCAAAGTGGTATCAAGGCAAGCCAACCCGGCGCACTGCCGATCAAATCCAGTTCCTCTACGCGCAGCAGAGCGATTACTACAAGCGGTTCGAGACCGCCGTGCGCAAGACCGGTTACAAAGGACAACTCATCGGCTCCTGCTGGCAGGCGTCCGATTTTGTCGGGCACCTCTACAATGTGCTGTCCGATCGCGAGATCGGCCACATTGACCGGCACAATTACGGGGCCTCCTTCCTGGATCAACCCGGGATCGGGCTGCTCAGCCCGGGCTTTCAAGCGGTTGCGGATCGTCCGTTCTCGTTTTCCGAGTGGAGCGCGCTCATTTATGGAATCAACAAAACCCTCGATGTCCCGTTGGTCGCCATCTACGGCATGGGGTTGCAGGGCTGGGACGCATCGTTGCAGTTTGCGTGGGATTATGTGGGGGTGCTGCCACACAAGCATCGCGGAGTCAGCGAGGCCTGCAACGATTTCGGGGCGTTGTCCCAATACCCCGCCCTGGCGCGCCTGGTTCGACGTGGCGACGTGCAGGAGGGCGCGGTGGTCGGTCAACGACGCGTGAGTCTTCCGGCGTTGAAGGCGACCGGCGCCGTCGGTTTCCTCGAGCAATTCAGCCTGCTCAACGCCTCCAATAACAAGAGCTTCGGCGCCGCCGTCCCCAATGCCGCCCTGGCGGCGGGTCGGGTGGTGCTCGATTTCGTGGATGGCCCGGTCGAGAAACCGGTCGTGGATGACAGCGCGAAATACATCGATACGAAGAACAGCGTGGTTCATTCGACCACCGGCCAGTTGGAGTGGGATTATTCCGGCAAAGGATTTTTCACGGTCAACACGCCCGGCACCAAGGCGGTGGTCGGCCATGCCCGCGGCAAACGCCTCGAACTCGGCGAGATCACCATCACCACGCAAACCCCGTTCACCACCCTCTACGTTTCCGCTCCCGGACCGACCGACTCCATCGCCGATGCGCGCTCGTTGCTGGTGACTGCGCTGGCCCGCTCCGCGGAAGCCGGGGCAAAATACGAAGAACTGCAGGAGAACAGCAGCGGGCCATTCATCCCCGCGCCCGATAAAAAGGGGCCGGTGCTCGTCGAGCCAGTGACCGCCAACATCGAGATTAAAGGCAAGGGCGACTTTCGTGTGTTCGCGCTCGACCACGGAGGTCGCAAGCAGTCGGACGCACCGGAAATCGCGGTGAAAAAGTCGGGCGGCGTGAACCGGTTCACCGTGGACGGCAACAAAACCAAGGCGTTCTACTATCTTGTGGAATTCACCAAGTAACGACAAACGATAGGAGAACCGATCATTAACCTAAATTCCGCACCCTTACCGCAAAGCGGTTTTGTCGCATGGCTCTGCCGTGATTCTGCGCAAACCGCAAAGCGATTCATCGCACGGCTTTGCCGTAATTATATCATCCTTGCCGCCACGCTATTGCCGTTGGGAGCAAGAGGAGTTGAAAACATGCGTGCGTCAATTCACATAAAGAAGTCAAAACAATCAGTCATGGTGCCAGGGATAGTTCTGGCTTTGTTCATACTGCTCGCAGCAGGCTGTGCCGTGAATGGGGCTTACAAGGGATTCGTCGAGATGTTCAACGGCAAGGATCTCAATGGTTGGCAGACGACCGGTAACTGGATCGTGGAGGAGGGGAACGTCGTCACCTTGAAACCCCGCCCGGGCGAAAGCGGTTGGAGACGATTCAATGCTTACCTGACAACCGAGCGCGCCTACGGGGACTTCATTCTGGACCTCGAGTTCAAGTTCACCAAGGCAGGGAATTCCGGGGTCTTTATGCGGATTGGCGACCTGAAAGATCCCGTCAATAGCGGTTTCGAAGTGCAGATACTCGATACCTATGGCAAGAAGGAAGTCGAAGCCCACGATTGCGGCGGTGTGATCAATACCCAGGCGCCGTCCAAGAACATGATGAAACCTGCCGGCGAGTGGAACCGTTACACGATCACGATGCAGGGAAATCGCCTGCAGGTTGAACTCAACGGCGAACAGATCATCGATTTGGATCTGAGCAAGACGGGCTTGAAGGATCGCCCGGCCAGGGGTTATATCGGCTTCCAAGACGAAGCCAGGCAAGTCTGGTATCGCAACGTTCGCATCAAGGAGCTCAAGCAGGCCCAATAATGAATGCCTT
>JBAXWO010000516.1:0-2566 GCA_037128375.1 bacterium | reverse complement strand
CCTGGATCATGGCGCGCAGTTCCATGACCGGCGCCTGAAGCATTTCCAGGGACTGGCGCAATTGAGGGGCCAGCACCATGTGAAGGCGCTGATCCTGGGTCAATCGCATGCTTTGGTCTGGCATCCGTCATTCCTCGTCTGCTACTCTTCGACTATAAAAAGCGCGCAGGGGGGGAGCAAGGACAATCTGAACTCCACTTGTCGCGCGGGGCGAGGGGGCGACCTTTGAAAGTGTGTGTATTGGGAAGCAGCAGCGCCGGGAACTGCACCTACGTGGCTTCCGGTCGGACGGCGGTTTTGGTGGATGCCGGTTTGAGCGGACGGGAAACGGGGAAGCGGCTGGCGGAGATCGGCGTGGCGGCGGACTCGATCTCGGCGATCTGTCTCACGCACGAGCACGGCGACCATACGTCAGGCCTGGCCGCCCTTTCGCGCGCCGGGCGCATTTCCCTGTACGCCAACAGCGGCACCGCCGAAGGGATGGCGGCGAAACCCGGTGCGGCGCCTCTGCCCTGGAATATATTCTCGAATGGCTCTCCTTTCCAGGTGGGGGATATGGTGATTGAGCCCTTTTCCGTGCCGCATGACGCCTATGACCCCGTGGGTTTCGTGATTCGCTGCGACGAGGTTCGAGTGGGGGTGGTGACGGATATGGGCATGGTGACGGGTCTCATTCGGGAACGGTTACGCCCCTGTAACGTCCTGGTGATTGAGTCGAACCATGACGAGCGGATGCTGAAGGACGCCGACCGTCCCTGGCATTTGAAGCAACGCATCATCGGGCGGCAGGGTCATTTATCCAATGATCATGCGGCGGAACTTGTCGCGGAAATCGGGGGCGCCCACCTGAGGATGGTTTTTCTGGCGCACCTGAGCGGTGACTGCAACCGGCCCGAACTGGCCCTGGCGGCGGTGACGGAATCCTTGACGAAGCGAGGCCTGACGCATGTGAGGGTAGACGTGGCGCCTCCCGACAGGGTTAGCGCCGTGTGGGAGGGGTGACTCCCCGGCACGACGCTCATCGCAACCCCGGGCCCTACCTCTGTTTCGGCCGCACAACCCTGACCTTGTCGCCGTTCTTGCCGAGGACTTTGGGGCGGGCGGCCGGCTTGGTGGCGGTGCCCGTGAACTTGGGCAGCATCTTGCCGTGGGCTGCGATCAGGTCGTCGCACAGGGCGCGGATCTGGTCGATGGACAGTTCCGCCGCGGTGTGCGGGTCGAGCATGGCGGCCTGGTAGACGGTGTCCTTCTTGAGCGTCAGCGCGGCTTCCACCGTGAGGATCTGCGGGTTGATGTTGGTGCGGTTCAGGGCCGCGCACGCCTCGGGAAGGTCGCCCACAAAGCAGGGCTGTACCCCGTTACGGTCGACCAGGCAGGCGACCTCCACGCAGGCCTTGGCGGGCAGGTTGGTGATGAGGCCGGTGTTCATCACGTTGCCGCCGATGCGCAGGGGCACGTCGCTCTCCATCGCCTCCATGATGTAGGACCCGTATTCGTGGGTGCGCTGATGCGTCAGGTTGGGGTTGCCGACGATGTCGGCGCTCATTTTCTTCCAGCTGGCGATCTGGTTGATGCAGCGGCGGGGGTATTCATCGAGGGGGATGTTGAACTCCTCGATCAGTTCCGGGTACTGGCTCTTGATATAGTAGGGGAGATACTCGGAGCTGTGCTCGGACGACTCGGTGATGTAATAGCCGAAGGTGAGCATGAGGTGGTGGCGCACCATGTCCCAGTGCTTGGGTCCGCCCTTCTTGCGGGCGGTTTCCAGAAGGGCGGCGGCGCGCGCCTTGATCTCCGGATACAGGTCCCTGCCGCCGTCGGTGATTTCCAGAAGCCAGGCCTGGTGGTTGATGCCGGCGATCTTCCACTGCAGTTTCCTGACCTCATCGGCCAGGCCCAGGTGGCCCAGGATGCCGGACGCGCAACCCTGAACGGAGTGGCACAGGCCGACGGCTCGGATCGAACTGCCGCGCAGGAGGGCGGCCGTGAGCATGGCCATCGGATTGGTATAGTTCAGGAACCAGGCGTCGGGGCAGACGCGCTCCATGTCCCGGGCGAAATCGAGCATCACCGGGATGGTGCGCAGGGCGCGGAAGATACCGCCGACCCCGAGGGTGTCGGCGATGGTCTGACGGAGGCCGTATTTCTTGGGAATCTCAAAATCGATCACGGTGCCCGGTTTGTAGCCGCCGACCTGGATGGCGTTGACCACGTAGTCGGCGCCCTTGAGCGCTTTCCGGCGTTGCGCGGCACCCAGATGCGCGGTGATCTTTGCCCGGCCCTGGTTGACGTTCTTGTTCAACGTCTCCAGCATCCGCCGGGATTCCTCCAGGCGGGTCGGATCGATATCGTACAAGGCAATGTGTGCGTCATGAAGGGCGGGGCTCATCATCGTGTCGCCCAGGACATTTTTTGCAAAGACGGTCGAACCGGCGCCCATGAAGGTGACTTTGGCCATAATAGGATCCTCTTAGGAAATGTGTGGATTGTAACGTGCTTTGGCGCCAAGTCGTTTTTATTGGCCGGGCGTGTAGTACTGATCATGCATGATGATGCATTTTTTGGG
>JBAXWO010000515.1:0-2575 GCA_037128375.1 bacterium | reverse complement strand
GGCACGTTGCTTTTGATTCCTTTCCTGATGCACGGGGCGGGTGGAGGCGACGTGAAGATGTTGGCCGCTGCCGGAGCTATCGCGGGGTGGGGGCATTTGTTCATGCTGCTTTGGGTCACCTCGCTGGCCGGGGTCGTGACGGGAGTGGTTATGCTGTTGGCGGGACGACTGGATGGTGCGCGGCTGAGGCATGCGCTTCGCTCGCTGTTCGATTGGCGCTATGACCGAACCGTCGGACTCGCTGCCTTGCCGCCGAAGGAGGCCGTTAGCGGTCGCGTTCCGTTCAGTCTTCCCATTGCCATAGGTTTGGTGACGGCATTAGTATGGTAACGCTTGGCAAACCTCTCATTCTGTCCCTCTTTCCCAAGAGGCGAGGGGATTGTGACGGCGCCGTCATGCTGGAATTTATCATTGCTTTCCCCCTGATCCTGACCCTGATCATGGCCTGCATGCAGTTTGCGCATATCTGGATGGGTAAACAGGTGGTTCACTATGCGGCCTTCTGCGCCGCGCGGGCCGCCCTGGTTTGCGAGCGGAGTGAATGGCAGAAGGCGGGGCAGCAGGCGGCCGAGCAGGCGTGCGCCTGGGTGGTCAACGGGATGACCGAGGGTGAAACGGATAAGAAAATTCCGGGCTGGGGTGAGATCCCGGGGTCGGGCGGTGTCGGCCGGAAAACGAGGGTCACCGTTGACCTGGTTGGCGAATGGAACGTCAAGGCCGTTGTCGAACACGATTTCGCGCTGATTATCCCCATCGCCGGCTCGATGATCGGCTGGTTGGTTAATCCATGGGACAGCGGGAGCGAATATGCCGAGCAGCGGGCCGATGATACAGGGAACATCGGGAACGCCGATGCCATTCGATACCCGCACATCAAGTTTGTCGAGACCGTTTACCTGCCTAAACCTTATGTGACGGTGCCGAGAATGGGCATTCCTGTTGCGGGGTGGTAAGCGGGGCGGGAAGCACCCTTTCCCTGGCGGGGAGAGGGATGGGGTGAGGGTGATCGTGGGTGGTGTGTTTATGGTGCGATATCTGAACAATGCTGTGAGGCGACTGTGGAAGGACGAGAGCGGTGTGGTACTGGCCGTGACCATGATCGTATTCCTCTCCCTGTTCCTCATGGCGCTCTCCGTCTACGCCGTGGGCGAGACGGTTCGTTTGCGCATTGAAGTTCAGAATGCCGCCGATTCCGCCGCCTATTCCGGGGCGATCATCCAGGCCGACTGTAACAGTCGGGTGGCGGCGCTCAACCGGGCGATGTCCTGGACCTATGTCAACTTGTGCAGGATGGAGATGGATTACATTGTGGACAAGTGGCTGGAGAAGACGGTGAATGACTGGGAAAGGGATGACCGCGTGATGACGCTGCTTCATGAGCCCAGCACCTGCAACCTGGGGCAGGGTTATTATCCCACCGGGAAAGGTGTGACGCCGTTCAGTGATTCGAATCACAAAAAAATCCTATTGAACAAGAACAGGACGGTGACCGTCGATGATATCAAGGATGCCCGCCAGACCGCTGCAGGCAAAAACAAGAGTTACAATGCATTGAGGCAGCCGATCATTGATTACAAGAAGAACATCGACGCTCTCAACAAGAAGGAGAAGGAACTGATCGAGAAGTTGCCGGACCGGGTGAAAACGGCCGTGGAGACGATCTTGAAGGGCAATATCTCGGATACATGGAACGATGGCTTTTGCGCCGGCGGAGGCAGCATTATGTACGCCCTGCTGCAGGAAGAGTCCCCTCTGGATAAGAATTTCAGGATCCTCAAGCGAAGCCGTAAGGAGGAGGATGATTTCCTGCGTCACTCGGACTACATTTCCAAGAAAGGCGATACAACGGCCAAGGTGCTCGGCACGGGTGCCGAGGAGCACCAGTGGTTTGTCAGGACCGGGGGCGGTAATGACGATGGGCTTCAGCGTGACTACAAGCAGCGGTTCAATATGTTGATTTCGGAGTGGGACTGGTTCTCCTCGCTCTGGAAGATTGTGGAGGGAGAATGTGTGGGCGGCATTGTCACGATGGGAAGCAGCACGGTCAGGGGTGAGGACGTTCGCGACGCGCAGTTTACCTCCGAGTTGGCCCTGCCCCGGGTCCTCAAGGACACGTTCTTCGCCAAGGGCGGGGCCATCGTGGTCGGCGTGTCCCGCAAGGTTAACAACCCCTTCCAGTTCATGGCGGACGGCGGGCAACTGGGCATAGTCAGGCCCTTCACCCTCGACAACGGCAACCGTTTCATGTGGACGGCCACCGCCGCCATGGCCGGTTACAACCCGGCGCCTCGGGAAGACTGTCAGGGTCGATACGAGGTCACCTATGAGAACAACGACGGGGACCGGTTGTGGAATCTCAAGACCAGTGACTGGGATGCCGCGCTGATTCCCCTGCACCGGGCCTGGGCCAAGGGCGCGGGGCACGCCTGGACCGGTGAAACCGCCGGTGAAGTCCTGAACAAGGTTAAAGGCGGTCCGTGGATCGCGCTGTATGGTGGCGGTGGGGCGCTGGGTGCGCAGGGCGCGCCGAAGGGTATGAATGAAGGTGCAGAACCGAGTTACGGGGCGGCCGAGG
>JBAXWO010000514.1:0-2585 GCA_037128375.1 bacterium | reverse complement strand
GTCGGGTATGCCCTGTATCTGAGAAACATACCGATGAGAGAAAGTTCAGTGCCCTGAACCCTGGCCTCTCGGATCCAATTCCTCACGGTTTGACTGAGCACAGGCTGGACCCATTTCCCGTCCACGCGCCAGGGTTGCTGACCGAGTAAGGCTGGGCAAACCGTGGGTCGTGGTAGAGGCGCCGAACGAAAACCCGGTAGGCGAGATTGCCGACACCATTGATCAGGCAAGTGAGGTCGAGCCCGGCGACGCGGCGCGCGATCTTCCCGATTTGGAAGGTTTCACGGTACGCCCACTTGAACCCGTCGTACAGTTCCTGCGGGGTCATGCGGCCTGGCTGGATGACCACGTGCATCGTGTCGTAGTCCTCCCAGTTGAAACTCAGGATCCGCTTCTCGGCCAGCAGCCGCTTGAAGAGCAGCGTGCCGGGATAGGGCGTGTAAAGTGAGTAACGGGGGATATCAAGGTTCATCGCCATGACCTGGTCTACCGTGTTGGCGAAGACGGAGGTGTCGTCTTCGTCCAGTCCGAAGACGAAGCAACCCTGCACCGCGATGCCGTGGTGATGCAGGGTGTCGGTCACCTGTCTATAGGCGGCGGTTTTGTTGAATCCCTTGTATATGCCCCTCATGTTCGACTGGTTGACGGACTCGAACCCGAGCAGAAGGTACGCGCAGCCGCTCTTCTGCATAAGGTCGAGGAGGTCCGGGTGCTGCGCCACCTCGACCGTGGTCAGTCCGCCCCAGCGTTTCCTAAGAGGAATCATGGCCGCGAACAGTTCTTTCGAATACTCCACGTCCTCGACGAGACTGACGTCGTTGAAGCAGACATAGCGGCTGGGGATGGCCCGCAGTTCGGCAACCACGTCGGCCACGGGACGGCGCAGGTACTTCGGAATGACCGGCAGTGTGGCACAGAAGTCGCATGTGCGCTTGCAGCCGCGTGTGGCATAGAGCGTGTTGGGCATGACGTAGGCACTGTGGCGTTGCAGATCGCGGCGGGGAATCGGAAGTCCGGCCACCAGATGATCGCCGTAGTCGTCTTCTTCGTACCGGGCTGCCATACGCCCTTGGCGGAAGTCGGCCACCAGGCGAGGCCACGTGCGTTCGGCGAGCCCCATCACGAGAGCATCAGCGTGCTGGGCCGCTTCGTCCGGCAGGACGGTGACGTGCACGCCGCCAAGCACGACGGGGATCCGCATCCGGCGATACTGATCGGCCAACTCGTACGCCCGACAGGCGTTCCCGGTGATGACGCTGATGCCCACCAGATCGGCGTGCCTATCGATGGGAATCGGGCTGACGCTACCGTCGACCAGTTCCCACTCAATATCCGGATCGGGAATCAGGGCGGCCAACATGGTCAGCGTCAGTGGTGCCTCGCGTAGCGAACACACAAACCCACCTATGCGGAGTTTGTGCATGTGGGCATCGGGCATGATTAGCAGAATTTTCATCAAGAATTGACACTATCGGCCATTAAACGATACTGAAGCAAGAGGAATTGATGATGACCGAACCCCCGGAGACCGAACCCCCACAGCCGAGCATGATTGCGCTCCCGCAGCAGCATCAGGATGATCCGAACGGCTTGGCGCTTTTCCGCGCTTATCCCCATCTGAGGGAGCGCCTACCCTACGTTGCCCTGGGTTGCCTGCCAACGCCTGTGGAGTTGTTGGAGCGGGTGGGCGCGGAACTCGGCCTGGAGCGCCTTTACGTCAAGCGTGACGACCTGAGCGGCGTCACCTATGGCGGTAATAAGGTTCGCAAGTTGGAGTTTCTTCTTGGCGATGCGCTACGCGCCGGCGCCCAGGAAGTGATCACGCTGGGCTTTGCCGGTTCGAATCATGCGCTGGCAACCGCCATTTACGCCCAGCAATTGGGACTGCGATGCGTCTCCCTGCTAATGCCGCAGGTGAATGCCCATTACGTGCGACGCAATCTGAAGGCGGGTTACCACTTTCAGGCCGAATTACGCCCCTGCAGCGGCGCCGCAGTCCTGACACTGGATCTCTTGCGCAAGTCTCTCCATGACCGGATGAGGGACGGCGTTTTTCCCCGGTTTATTCCGGGCGGCGGATCCTGCCCGCTGGGCGTCGTAGGCTATGTCAATGCCGCACTGGAACTGGCGGATCAGATCCGGTCCGGCCAGTTGCCGGAGCCGGATATCATTTACGTGCCCATGGGATCCATGGGAACGTCCGCGGGACTGGCCTTGGGTCTCAAGGCCGCCGGTCTCCGGAGCCGTCTGGTCGCCGTGCGCGTGATCGAAGACAAATGGGCGAGCCCCCAGGCGCTGCAGCGGCTTCTGAGTCGGACCGCCACCTTCCTGCACAAGTTGGAACCGGACTTTCCGAGTCTCGTCGGCGCGGAGGACGCGCTGACGATTCGTGACGATTGCCTCGGCGACGGATACGCTCGTTTTACCGCGAAAGGAATGCGGGCCTCGGAGCTTCTGCGCGAAAAGGCGGGAATCGTGTTGAACGGGAGTTACTCCGCCAAGGCGTTTTCCGCGATCCTTGACGATTCCCCGCAGCGTCTGGCGCGAAACCAAACCGTCCTCTTCTGGAATACCTATAACTCCCG
>JBAXWO010000513.1:0-2585 GCA_037128375.1 bacterium | reverse complement strand
AAGCAACTCCGCTTCGTGATCGTCGTCTCGGCCGGCACGCTCATCGCCACAAAGGCCGGCCCGGACCGGAACCGGTTCCGGGGGTTCTCGAAGAACAGCGCGCCGGTCTCCGCGTCCCGTCGCACCCGAAGCGTTCCGGCGTTCTCCGGCTCGTCGGCCAACACCATCTGGAAGTACGGAGCCACCCGCAGACGCCGCGACTGGTCGGAGCGGTTGGTCATGGAGAGCCGATACACACCCACCGGAGCGTCCGGCGGCACAAAGACCGTCAACTCCGTGGCGAGCGTTCCCTTTTCCATCCGGAACGTCGCCGTTCCATCCAGGCTGAAATCCGCCAGACACCGCGCCGCATCATCCCGCAACGGTTCATAGGTCGGCGAATACCAGGCCTGCTCGGCCTCATCGAAAAGATAGAATGCCTCCGCCGGAATTTCCCGCGTCACGGTATCCGCCCACTCCGCCGTCAGGCGGTTCTGCTGGGCATTATCGCTGGCGCTGCAATGCAGCCCGCGATTCGTCACGCACAGGATGTGTCCGCAGCCATTGGCCATCGTGTGGTCGTACGGCAAGGGCGTGAACGGGGTCAGCACCCGCATCGTCCGGCCCGCCTCCCGCATCTCGACATACGGCGGCTGAACCCCGGACACCCTCCGGCCATGGAAGACACGCAAGGGCGCAACGTGAGCGCGCGGCAGCCGGGATCCCGACACCAGCGCGCGCCGGATCCAACTGCACGCCTGAGGACGGCTGTTCGCGCATCCGATCAGCAGCTTGACCACGCGGCGCCCCCCGGGCGGAATCGTCACGCTCAGCAGCAGGCAGCCCGTCGGATCGAAATCCGGCCCCGCCCCGGTATCGCGCGGGGCATGAAAACGAAGCGTCTGCAACGCCCGGGGCGCCCAAAGACTACTGGCCCGGCCGATAAAATCCACGCGGGTCATCAGGAATCCGTCGGGCGTGACGTCGGCCGCCAGAAACCCGACCTTCTTGGTGTCGCGATGCCGCGCCAGCACGGCGTGCAGCCCCGCCACATATTCAACCTCCGGGAAAAGCCGATTGTACTGGGTGTGCGTCCGGTCGGCACCGGGGCTGTTCAAGACCCACTCCAGATAGGGAACCACCTTGAGGTCTCGCGCCGTCGGGCCTTCGTTGTGCAGCTCGATCTCCCACAGCTCGGCCGCAGGAACCTCGGGCGCCAGCGTAATCCGCACCGTCGTCCGGATCCCGTTGCCGACGCTCGTGATCCGAAGCGCGTCCTCATCCGGACTCACCGTGCATTTTGGAAAGAGCGCCGCCGGCCAGTTTCCCGCCACCGGCCACCAGCGCCCCGCGTGGTCAGGCGGCACGGCGGCATCCACCATGAACAGGGCGCGGCCAGCGGGATCAATCCCTTCGTATGAGCGCCGGGTCACATCCACATCGTCGCGCGTCAGCCGGCTCACAATCTCCCCGCCTGCTTTCGCACTCACCTCATAACGCGGGCCGGACAAGATGTACTCCGGCTCCTTTCCTCGGGCCACCATTGCCGCCAACCGGCGGCATCCCGCCGCCACCGCTGTCGCCATCCCGACACACCCGGTAACCAGAAATAGCTGCCGCCCGATCGGCAGCGCCAACAGCATCTCAACCCATCCGCGTGATGCGGCCATAATCGCCTGGGACGTGTTCCAGACGTAATCCCAATCAGCCCCTGCGGGAATGTAGTATGGAATCAGCAACGGCGCCCAGGTGGCGAAGCGTTTCACTCCTTCGGGGAGGAACCGCACGGTGGCCGCCGGACCGATAAAACGGGCCACCCGCTCGTCCAGCCGGTCGAGACCGATGAAGCTCAAGTTCACCAGCGTCGCCACCCGCAACCCCATGTGATCCAGCCAGATCAAAATCCGGAACCCGCCATAGGCGACGATCCACATAAACAATTCCCGGCTCCATCGGACAAACTCGCCCGTCTCCAGCGAGACGCTTTTCGCGAGTGCCACCAGCGTGTGAACCGCCCCATCCTGGTTGAACCAGGTCGGCTGCGGCATCTGCCAGAGGAACGTGGCAATGATCGGGGACATCCACAGGCCCCAGCGCATGACCTGAATCGTGTTTTTAAGGAGTTCGGAAAATCCGCCGCGCGTGGCCAGATTCCGGACCGGTGCCCACTGCCGCTGGAACAGGGCCAGCAAAAACGCCCGGTTGATGGCAAATAACCACGCCGCGATCGACCAGCAAATCGCCCCCATGACGGCTTGGTTAAAAAGGAGTTTGGCGCCCCCCGTATACGATCCCAGCAAGATATAGCCCCACTTGCTGAGGATCGGGTAGATGTCGAACCGCGCCGGAGCCGCCCCAAACTGACCGTACGCGGCAAGCCGTTGCCGGATCACCTCCATCTGTGCCGCATCCATGTAGAAGAACAACGCCGCGCCGATGCACCCGCCAAACGCGCACTCGACCGCGTAGAGACGCCACGACTGGATGCGCCCCAGACCACGGCACGCATAAACGCCGTCTCGCAGGACACTCACCCCGCCATACGCGGCCGCGCCAACGACAAATCCCATCCACACGCGATCGGCCATCGGCAGCCCCATCAGGTT
>JBAXWO010000512.1:0-2587 GCA_037128375.1 bacterium | reverse complement strand
TCCGATGGCACCGACCTTGCGGGCGGTTTCGTACATGGCGTCGATGGCAGGCGTGCTGACGCGGGTACTGAGCGAGCGCTTGAGCATCCAACTTTCATGAAGGAGGCGCCCAAAGTCGGTGAGGTCGCGGCCGCTGGTCAGGATGCGGAGGCCTTGGTCCACCATGGCGGCCATTTCTGAGAGTTCGTTTCCCTTTTTGGGGATGTTATGGAGTTGTTCGGCAACGACCTCGGAGGAGTAGCGCGAGAAGCCGGTGAAGAAAAGCAGGAGGGAATCCTGGAATTCCGCCATACGTTCGGTGGGCAGGTGGATGGGATTGACGGAGATGGAGTCGTCAGGGGCGAATCGGATGTGGTTGAGACCGCCGAATGCCGCGCTGACCTGGTCCTGGGAGCCAACGCGGTCGCCGCAGCGATCGCGCTCGACGTGGATGGCTTCGGTGGCGAGCTGCATGCAGGAACGGGATTCGCCGCGCAGGGCATGGAGGGCGTGGAGGAGGCCAACGGTGAAGGCCGAACTGGTGCCGAGGCCGGTCATTTTTGGCAGATCGCCGTCATGGTGAATCTCAACGCCATCGCGGATACCGAGATGCAGGAGGCATTCGCGAACGGCAGGGTGCTGGATGTCCTCGGCGCGCATGACATCCTCGATGATGGAATAGACGATACGGGACTTATGCTCGAAGAAGGGGGGGAGCCAGCGGCAGGTGAGGTAGCAGTAGCGGGCGATGGTTGCGGAGAGCACGGCTCCACCATGCTCGCGGTACCATGCGGGATAATCGGTGCCGCCGCCCAAGAACGAAACGCGATAAGGAGTGCGCGAGATGATCATATCTGTGCCTGCATTATTAGCTGGAACAAAAAAAGTTCATTTGCAAGTCGTGGCATCAGATGTTTGCATACTGGTTGCGGCGGATGACCTGGTAGCCTTTGATCAGTTCGGCGATACCCATCGGCAGGGAAACCTGGGCCTTGAAGCCGGTGCGCTCGATTTTGTCGTTGCTGACGATGTAGTTGCGCTGGTCCGGATCCTTGCCAATTGCGGATTCCATGATGGTGAAGGAAGGGGACTGTTTCTTGATCTCCAGGCAAAGTTCCATCTTGGAGAGATTGGCATCGCTCAGCCCCACGTTGTAGGGCTGATTCTTCATCGTCTCGAAGTTGTTGATCGAGTGCAGAAAAGCTCGGGCGATGTCACGAACATGCACATAGTTCCGCTTGAAATGGGCTTCGAACAGGATGACGAAGCGATCCGTCACGGCGCGGTAGGTGAAGTCATTGACGAGGAGGTCGAGCCGCATGCGGGGACTTATGCCGAAGGCAGTGGCGAGGCGGAGCGTCACCGCATGGCCTGAGTCGAGCAGTAGTTTTTCGACATCGGCTTTGAGCACGCCGTAGAGCGAGATGGGACGCAGTGGGGTTTCCTCGGTGCAATAGAGCCCTTCCTGACCGATACCGTATCCGCTGTTGGTGGTGGGGAACACAATGCGCTGTTGCTTGCTGCTCAGGTCAACCAGTAGCTTTATGGCGTCGTAGTTGATCGTGCGGGCTTCCACGGGTTTCTGTTCGCAGAGTGGGGCGCCTACCAGGCAGGCGAGGGGGATGATGACGTCGGCCTTGGCAACCGCTGCCTTGATCAGTTCGGTGTGGCGAACGTCGCCACGAATGATGGAAAGCTTCTCGTCGTGGCAACAGTCGAGGAGTGATGACTGTCCATACAAGAAGCTGTCAATGACGGTTACGCGGTGTCCCTCCCGCAAAAGCGCGGGAACCATAACCGAACCGATATATCCAGCTCCACCTGTCACGAGTATGTTCATCAGATCTCCATATTTCTGTGCGGTGCCCAGTAGCCGTGCCAAAGGAAGTCGGAAGGTGTCTGCTTCACCTGTGGCTCCTTGTTTCGCAGTCTTGCTGGCAATCTCAGCGGCTGAGAACGTAGCACAGTGCCTCAAGGATTGCCATAGTCGAGATTCAGAAAAGGAACCTCGCAGGGTCTCTTGTCGGGGTGACGTCTAGAGGCTGGACCGATCACCACCTCAGCGGTTTGAAAATCACCCATAAGTATACCCAGGGTGCGATTCAACTTTGTTGAATTCGCACAGGAGTCAGAAGTCAGAATACAGAAGTCAGTCCGGCCTCTAGCGGCGCGGAGTATGATCCTGAATATCGAAAGAACGTAGCGAAGCAAGCAGCTTAGAAGGAAAAACAGGAGGAGATCAGCGATCCGAAGCCAATCCACATTTTCAGCAGAGGCTCTTTACGTCCCGTCCGGGTGACTGCGGTTTGTGGTTTGAACCGGTTGCCAGCCTGGCAACACCAAACGAGTTCGAACAGAAGTTTGCAGCCCCACGACGGACCCTAAAATGCACCGGGTCAAAGGCAGACCCACAAAGAGTGCGGATGGAAGCATGACGTTCTGGGACCCTCCGAAGAAAATGTGGAGTCCGTGAACGGACGGCTTGACATAGCCTTCTCATGGAAGGCCACGAAGACCACGAAGGGGGATGGTTACGCCTACGGGCGCATGTCAGTTCCATAGGGGACGACAATGCTTCATAATCGTAATCTTAATCGTAATCGTAATC
>JBAXWO010000511.1:0-2591 GCA_037128375.1 bacterium | reverse complement strand
GGCGCCGGAGAACTCGAACAACGGCTTCACCATCTGGCTGCCCTTGACCGTCTCCTTCTTGTACAGCGTCGGATCCGTCTCCGGGAGCGCAAGGAAGAACTTGAAGTTCTCCGCCTCGCTCTCACGCAACGGCAATTGATGCACCATATTGATGGCCCGGCGACCGGTCTCCTGCTTGGTGGTCTTGTCCTTTTCGCGACCCGGACAGTTCCACACGCAGGCACCGCAGCCGGTGCAGTCTTCCGGCGCCACCTGAACCGTGAACTTCAAGCCCGCAAACTCCTTGCCCTTGGCATCGACGGACTTGAACGTCGCCGGCGCGTTGGCCAGATTCTTGGGATCATAGGCCTTGACGCGGATGGCCGCATGCGGGCAGACGAGTGAGCACTGAGCGCATTGAATGCAGAGGTCGTTATGCCACTCGGGGATCTCGACCGCGATGTTGCGCTTCTCGTACTGGGTCGTCGCCGTCGGCCACGTCCCGTCATCAGGCATCTGGCTCACCGCCAGGCTGTCGCCCTTCTGGCTCATCAGGGTGGCCGTCACGGTCCTGACGAACTCAGGAGCGTCGGCGGCAACCACCGGCGGCATCTTGACCTTGCCCGACGGCTTGGCCGGAACTTTGACCTCCTGGATCGCCGCCACGGCGGCGTCCACGGCCTTGAAGTTCATCTGCACGATATCCGCACCCTTGCGCCCGTAACTTTTCTCGATCGCCTTCTTCAACCCCTCGACCGCTTCGCTCGCCGGCAAGACGCCGGAAATGCTGAAGAAGCACGTCTGCATAAGCGTGTTGATGCGCGCGCCCAGCCCTAACTCGCCCGCCAGTTTGATGGCATCGATCACGTAGAACTTGATCTGCTTGTCGATGATCTTCTGTTCCAGCTCGTCCGGCATGTGGTTCCATACCTCGTCCTTACCATACGGACTGGACAGGAGGAAGGTGGCGCCCTTCTTGGCGTTGGCCAGCATATCGTACTTCTCGACAAACGAAAAATTGTGGCAAGCCACAAAATCCGCCTTGGTGCACAGATACGGGCTGCGAATCGCCCCGGGACCGAAGCGCAGGTGCGACACCGTGACCGCGCCCGCCTTCTTCGAGTCGTACACGAAATAGCCCTGTGCGGAGAAATCGGTGTCGTCGCCGATGATCTTGATCGAATTCTTGTTCGCGCCGACCGTACCGTCCGATCCCAGGCCATAGAACATGGCCTCGAAACGACCCGCATGGTCAACGTGCCAGTTCTCGTCGAACGTCAGGCTCGTCCCCGTGACATCATCGTTGATGCCCACCGTGAAGTGGTTCTTCTTCGCGCCCGTCAGGTTGTCGAACACGGCTTTCACCATGGCCGGCGTGAATTCCTTGGAACCCAGCCCGTAGCGCCCGCCCAGCACGAGCGGGTAGAACTTGGTCTGCATCAGCTTTTCGCTCTGCGCCTCGCCAATGGCCGTCCGGACGTCCTCATACATCGGCTCACCGATGGAACCGGGTTCCTTCGTCCGGTCGAGCACCGCGATGGACTTGACCGTCGCCGGCAGCGCGGCCACAAACGCCTTGATATCAAACGGACGGAATAAGCGGACCTTGAGCACGCCGACCTTCTCCCCCTTGGCCGTCAGGGCGTCTACGGTCTCATGGGCGGTATCGCAACCCGACCCCATGATCACCACCACGCGTTCGGCATCAGGCGCCCCTACATAATCGAACAGCTTGTACTGCCGCCCGGTCAGCTTGGCGAACTTGTCCATCTGCTTCTGCACAATGGCCGGCGCCACGGCGTAATACTTGTTAACCGTCTCACGCCCCTGGAAATAGACGTCCGGATTCTGCGCCGTGCCCCGGATACAGGGCCGGTCGGGCGACAGGGCGCGCCGCCGATGGGCATTGACCAGATCGTCCGAGATCATCTCGCGGATGATATCACGGGACAACTCCTCGATCTTCTGCACTTCGTGCGAAGTGCGGAAACCATCAAAGAAATGCACGAACGGGATGCGTGATTCCAGGGTGGCGGCCTGGGCAATCAGGGCCATATCGGCCGCTTCCTGCACGTTGGTCGACGCCAACATCGCCCAGCCGGTCTGCCGGACCGCCATCACGTCGGAATGGTCGCCGAAAATGGACAACCCCTGGCAGGCCAATGAACGGGCCGTGACATGGAAGACCGTGCTCGTGAGTTCCCCGGCGATCTTATACATGTTCGGGATCATCAGGAGCAGCCCTTGCGAGGCGGTAAAGGTCGTGGTCAGGGCACCCGAAGCCAGGGCACCATGCACGGCACCGCTGGCGCCGCCTTCCGACTGCAATTCCGCAACCGCCGGGATCGTTCCCCAGATGTTCTTGACACCGGCCGCGCTCAGTTCATCAGCCTGCTCACCCATGGGTGAAGAGGGGGTAATCGGGTAGATCGCGCAAACTTCGTTGGTAGCATGGGCGATCGCGCCCGCCGCCTGGTTACCGTCCACCATGATCATCTTCTTGCCAGCCATATGCCTATTCTCCTTGCTTAATGACAGAGGGGAACGCGTTCCCCTCTTCTCTTTTTCTTATCGCCCATAAAAAAACCGGATCAAGATACGATTATCACCAA
>JBAXWO010000510.1:0-2593 GCA_037128375.1 bacterium | reverse complement strand
TGGGCATCTCCCGCCTTTGCCGAGTTGAAATCGTTTCGGTCGTAGGGCGGGGGAGTGTGCGGGCTGCCCGGCCAGTAGTCGCGTTCGGGATCCAGTCGCCGGATCGTCTCCGGCAGCAGTCTGTCGAAGAGCCGGGCGTAGTCGCGCCAACTCATGGTCCACTTTTTCCAGGTTTGCGCGTGATACCACTTCTCGCTCACCAACCCCTGCTCCAGTTCGTTGTTGCCGCACCATAGAGCGAGGGACGGATGATGGCGCAGGCGCCGGATGTTGTCCTCAACCTCGGCTTGAACACTGGCCATGAAGCGGGTGTCGAAAGTGGGGTAGGTGGAGCATGCAAACATGAAGTCCTGCCAGACGCAGATTCCGAGCCGGTCGCAGATGTCGAAGAAGGCGTTGTCTTCGTAGATGCCCCCGCCCCAGGCGCGCAGCATGTTCATGTTCGCCGCCGCGGCGTCGGAGATCAACCGCTCGTAGTCGGCGCGGGTCATGCGGGCGAGGATCGCGTCACCCGGGATCCAGTTGGCGCCCTTGGCGAAAAAAGGAACGCCGTTGACCACAAACTGGAACGACTCGCCCCATTTGTCCGGATGGCGATCCAGTTTCAAAGTGCGCAATCCGATACGGCGGGAGGTGGCATCGAGCCGTTCCCCGTCTGCCGTCAGAAGTTCGAGAGTAACGTCGTAGAGCGGATGGGGTCCCATGCCGTTGGGCCACCACAATTGTGGGTTCCGAATTTCAAGTTCCGCAACGGCCTTTCCACGCTTCAGGACGACCTCCCGGGTGAGTGGCTTCTTGTTCTGAAAGGCAACAGCCACCTTCACCCGAAGGGGGGCCGGTTGGCCGGTTGTTTCGGTCGCCGCTTTCAGGGTCAGGGTCACCCTGTCTTTTCTCGAATGATCCTGTGAAATGTGGAGGTCCGAGAAGCGCGCCGTATTGAAGGCGATGAGTTGGATCGGGCGCCAGATGCCGCAGGTGACCAGGCAGGGGCCCCAGTCCCACCCGAAATTACAGGGCTCCTTGCGTAGGACCATCCCGCCGGAAACGGCCCCGGGTTGGGCCCACTGCGGAAGCGGTTGATTTTTCGGGCGTTCGGACGCGCGTGCCGCCGCAAATTTCACGGCGCTGGCAAACCGGACTTCGAGGCGATTAGACCCCTTACGCAGCAGGTTTTTGACGTCAAATTCCCATATGCGGAACATATTGTCGGTTTCGCCGACGGGTTTGCCGTTCAGGGTCAGCGTCGCCAGGGTATCCAACCCCTCGCAGCGGAGGAGAACCCGGTCGTGCTTCAGAAAGGATGGAGGGAGTGTGATCTCGCGGGAGTAGATCCAATCGGCCTCTCCGACCCATTGGGCTGCTGACTCGTTATCTCGCTGGTAGGGATCAGCCAGTTTTTTTGCGCGCAGCAGGTCGTGATGAATATTCCCCGGCACCTGCGCCGCGTAGGTTTCGATCGTCCCCGCCTTGCGCACACTCCATTTCCCGCCAAGGTCGACTTGATGCATGATTCCCTCTCCGCTAACAATAGGGCGACACACCGTTCAGGGCTCCCGGGACAGGCGGGCTCTTCGTGTTGTGAACCGCCGGCACGATAAGGCCTCCGTGCCCGGATTTCACCTGTTTTTATTTTTTAAAAAACGTTTCCAAATAATGATCATGTCCCTATAATCGCTGCCCATGATCGAACCGGAAGCAGATAAGAGCGACGGCCTTCTCATTGACCTCAACTTTGTTCCCAGTTGGGCGCGTAAGCCGCCCAGTGGTGCCCTAGGGGGGGGGCGGGAGTCCGCTGGGTTCGAAGACCGCGCCCAGAACGGTCGCTCGTCGTCTCGACGAGGTGGGGGTGGTGGCGGGGCTTCACCTGAGGGGGCGCAACCTTTGGACGGAGGTCGGCGCGCCGCATCAGGGCAACCCGTCAGGGCGCCGGTTGCCAAGGTGGGCGTGATGCGGGGGGGGCGCCCCTTCGATCGGGATTCCTCCTCCAGAGCCTCGACGGGCACGCAGGGCAGACGTGATTTCGGTGACAGGGGGCGTGGGCCGTTCAATGACTCCTCTTTCCCGGGCGATCGCACGGGTGACGGCGCGCCGGGTGATGAACGGCTTAAGGCGATCGAGGTGTCGTTTCTTCCCGAACGACACGGACTGGCTCCTCTGGCGCATCGTCTTGCTCGCTCCTGGCGGGCCTACTCGCTGTTCGAGGTGGCGTCCCTGTTTCTCAGCAAGCCGGAGTACCATGCGATCAAACTGGAGGTTCGTCCGGGGCCGGACTCGACGGTCGAATTGTTTCAGTGTTTGGGATGTAAGGCCGTATTCCTGAACAGGGATGCTTTGGCCAATCATGCCTTTTCAAAGCATTTTGACCGTTTTTGCAGGAAAGAGGAGACGGAGGGGGAGGCTCCGAAGGGAAACTTTGTCTGCGTATCCCGGTGCGGGCTTTCCGGTGCGCTGCTGGGACCTCCGAATTATCACAGCTATAATGAACGCGTTCTGGAAATTCACCGTACGCGCTATCCGGGAATGCCGATCGAAGCCTATCGTCAGCGCATCGAAACCCTTCACGATCCGGCGATGATCGAAAAATGGAAGGAAG
>JBAXWO010000051.1:0-10308 GCA_037128375.1 bacterium | reverse complement strand
TGGCCCTGCGCCTGATCGCCCGGATTCATCAGGCTACCGGAATCAAACTGTCCGCCCGAACGCTGTTCGACCACCCGACCATCGCCGGACTGGCCTCCGCCGTGGCACATATTGAGAAAAGCGGTGCGACGTCCTCCTTTGACGCCTCCCGCTGGCCCTATCTGGTTCCCATCCAGGAAGGCACGCGCGAACCACTGTTCTTCGCGGTGGGCGGCGACGGCGCCGAAGGGTCCATCCTGGTTTATGCGCGGCTAGCCAGACACTTGGCGCCCGACCGGCCTTTCTACTGTTTCAAGGCCGCCGGAATGGAGGGCAACGGCGATAAGCCGCACGCCTCTGTCGAAGCGATGGCGGCCGATTATGTGCACGAGATGCGCCAAGTGCAACCGTGCGGCCCCTACTCACTGGCGGGCGGCTGCATCGGAGGGGTGATCGCCTACGAAATGGCCCGCCAGTTGGCGGCGGCAGGCGAAGTGGTGCGCCGGGTGATCCTGCTCGACACGCCGCATCCGTCGCCAGGTTCGTATTTTCGTCAACTCATCCGCGGCACATGCACCCATATCCGCTTCGGGGTGTTGTTCGCGCTGTTTGGCGCGGACTTCGCCCGTGAACTGGCACGGCGGTTACGGGCGGAGCAATCCGCCGCGCGCATTCCCGCCGCATTGGCAAGGACGACAGTGTCGTCACGTTTCTCCCTGCGCCGGGTCGGGCGGCAAACGTTGATCCGGTTCTTCGGTCGCCGCCCGGACGAGGTCAACGCCCCCGGCACCACTGGGTTTTATGACTCCCTGCCTACCCTCGGACCGCGGCGTTACCGGTTTTACCTGCAAGCTTTGCGCTGGCTTCCGTTCAGTCATGAACAGGCCGATCCAGGAGTGCTGTCCGTCTGGATCCGCTACGCCAATACCCTGCACCGCTATCGTCCGGAGCCCTATCACGGACGTGTCGATTTGCTGGTTTGTGAGGAGGTGGAGGCTACCGGCGTCGCCGAAAAATGGCGTGCTCTGGTGGGCCCCTCCTTACTTGTACACACCGTCCCCGGCACTCACGATACCTATATCCGCTCCGGCATCGCCGCCACCGGCGGCCTGCTCAACCGTATTCTCGAGGATCCCTCGTGACTCCCTGGCGGGAATGGACATCTCCGCTTCCTAATGTCCCCGGGAGTCTGAGGGTCTGGCTGATCAACGTGGACACCGATGCCCTGTGTCAGCAGCCAGGGAGCGTGCTTTCCGAAACGGAGGCCTCGCGTGCCGCCCGGTTTTCGACTCCACTTTTGGCCCGGCGATATGCGGGGGCCCACGCCGCCCTCAGGCGTCTCCTGGCGGCCGAGAACGGTTCGTCGGCCCGCGCCCTCCGCTTCGGGGAATCGGCCCGGGGAAAGCCCGTGCTGCTTTCCACGAGTCAGGAATTCAGCCTGGATTTCAATCTCAGTCATTCCGGGCCCTGGGTGCTCGTAGGCGTCGCAAGGGGCCTGCACATCGGGGTGGATATCGAGGAGGTCACCCACCACCACGATTGGCCACTGGTCGCCGCCGAGATTCTGGCGCCCTTGGAATTATCCGCCCTTCACCAACGCCCCCCCGACCTGCAGCCTGAATTCCTGATCCGAACCTGGACGACCAAGGAAGCCTGCCTGAAGGGGATGGGAGCCGGACTCTCGATCCATCCACAGCGACTGGTCTGTCGGATGACCACCGGCAATGGAATCGCGTTCGACCTCGATGGCCAACCCTTGGAGACTCGCTACGCCTGGAACACCATCGGCCCGGATTTCTCCGCCTCCATCGTCGCGCTGAAAGCATGCACCAGGGGGAGTTCCGCGGGGGGAACGGCTTGCACCAGACGGTGAATCTTGGTATCCAATCGCCTTTAGCGAAACGACTTCCAACATGCCCATTACCATGATGACCACCTCCCAGCCCAAAGCGCTTACCCGCCACCGGGTCGCGTTTATCACGGGAGAAATCTACGTGCTGCGACTGGTTACGTTGGGGGCGTCCCTGGTCTCAAATGTGTTCCTGGCCCGTTTGCTCGGCGCGACGGGAAAAGGCATGGTAACGGCCACCCTGTTCTGGCCTTCCCTGTTGGGCAGTCTGCTGATCGGCGGCTTCTGCACGGGGGTCATCGCGGAAACGGGCAAAGTCCCGGGCCGGTTCCGGCCGCTGGCACGGGGTTTGTCATGGTTCATTCTGGCCGCCACCTTCGCCGGCGCCGGCGGTTTGCAGCTCGTGGCCGTGTTCCGGGGTTCCATCCTGCGTGATCCGGCGTTGCTCTGGTGCGCGTCTTCGCTCCTGCTGACTAATCTGGTCGTCAACCTGTTTGGCTCCCTCTACACGGGGTTGGGACGGTTGGCGTTCATCAACCGGGTCACCACCGCCGGTACGGTATTGTTTGCCGGCGCCATGGTGGCCTTATCCCTGGGCCATCTGGCGAGCGTCGGACACACTTTGTTCATGGTCGCCGCCATTCAAAGCGGCGTCGCCCTTTTCTTCGCCTTTCACAGTGTGCGCCAGACGGGCACGCTAACCGAGGAACCTGTGGTTTGGCGGCCGCTCGTGACTTTTTCCCTGAAGGCCCACGGAACTCATCTTGGAAACCTGCTTTTCAGTAACGCCGTGATGATCCTACTGACCCTGCTGGCCTCGCCCGCCACGCTGGGGATCTATTCCATTGCCCTGATCTGCACAGACCTGGCCACCGCCCTGCCGGTCACCTGGGCCGGGCTTCTGTTGCCGGTCATCTCCCGACTGCCGAGGGACGAAGCAGCCCAACGTATGGCGCAGGCCACGCGCCTGGCCAATTTCGCCGGCGTGATTCTCATCGGGGCGATGGCCGTGGCGGCGACCTTCCTGATTCCGATTGTCTTCGGCCCGTCTTTCGCGGGCGCGGTGCCGATCGTATGGATGCTGACCCTCAGTGCCTGGGCCTTTTCGACTACGTCGCTGATCACCTGCTTCTATCATGGCATCAACCGGATGGCTCCGCCGATCGCGGGCGCCTGGCTGGGGGTCCTGCTGGCGGCCGGATTGGGGACGGCTTTGATCGGACCGATGGGCGGCTTGGGCGCGGCGTTGGCCGTATCGGTTTCGCGAGTGGGGGTGATGGTCTTCCTGCTGGTCTCCTTCCGCCGCGACACGGGACTCGGCGCGTGGCGCTTGCTCCAGGTAACACGTCAGGACCTGACCGACGGCTGGATGATCTTCCGCCAGTTATGGTCACGCCCTGGGGCTGTCGCGGCGGGGGATCCACCGGTCCTATCTGGGGGCCTGTCATGATCCGAAGCGTTCCAGTCCCTGAATGCCCACTCTGTCAGACAGCCGGCGTCCCTCTTTACTCAGGACTTCGGGATGTCCTATTCGCAGCACCGGGCGAGTGGAGTATATCGCGCTGTCCCGCGCACCATTGCGGCACGCTGTGGATGAATCCCATGCCCGTCGCCGAGGACCTGCACAAGGCGTACGTGCGCTATATGACGCATTCGACAACCGCCGCGCCCGGCAAATCCTGGCTTCACCGCTCCAATCACAGGATACTGTCCTCTTACCTGCGCAGCCGCTATGCGACCGGTCGGGTTGCATTGTCAGACCGGCTTTTGGCCACCCTGCTGTACCTGCTCCCGGGCCATCGCTGGGATGCCGACGCCACCGTTTTCGGCCTCACGCCTGTACCCGGCGGACGGATCCTCGAGGTTGGTTGCGGCGATGGCTCTAAATTGGACTGGTTCGAGATCCTGGGCTGGCAGGCGGAGGGTCTTGACGTGGACCAGAAGGCCGTCGAAAACGCCAGGCGACAAAAACGGCCTGTGCATTCGGGCGATCTTTTCAGCCAGCACTACCCTGCGGAAACGTTTGATGCGGTTGTCATGTCGCATGTCATCGAGCATGTTGTCGACCCAGCCGCCTTGCTGCGTGAGTGTCATCGAATCATGAAAGCGGGAGCCCGCCTTGTCCTCCTGACCCCCAATGCCGCCAGTTGGGGCCATAAGCTCTACGGTGCGCATTGGCTCCCGCTCGACCCTCCGCGTCATCTGCACCTCTTCACGTCTTCATCGCTGAGAGGGCTTTGTGAACGGACAGGATTACGGATTGAACGTTGCCGCACCACGCCGCGGGCGAGGGCTGTTTTTCTGGGCAGCCGCCGGATTGCCCGTGAAGGCAGAATGGATTTCCAGGCCCCCATCGGATACGCTTCCCGGCTGTGGATGGAGGGCATGGAGATCCTGGAATGGCTCCGCCTGCTCATCACGCCGCAATGCGGAGAGGAACTGTTTCTCGTAGCCGGAAAGGAAGAGGCCCATGATTGAGACTGTATCGCAACTGACAACCTCCATCATGCGGCACCGCATGATCATCGCACTGAGCACCCTGATGGCAACCGGGCTAACAGCCCTCTTCCTGTGGATGCACCCTCGCCCCGCCGAGGGAAATATGATTCTGGACGATTCGCTCTATACGTTGGTTTTTGACGAATCCCGTCCGGTCGGCCCGCTACAACATCTGTATCTGGCCAGATCGCCGATGCTGGCGACCCGCGTAACCGCCCGGCTGAGGCAGGCCGGCTTGATCACTGGGCGCTTCCCCACCTTCGAAACCATATTCAGGGCCTCCCGGGTGGGAAGCACGACCGGCCCCGTGCGCATCTACGCCTGCCACGAATCGGCGCCAGCCGTCCTGGCTGTGCTGAACCTCTGGGCGGAAGAATACCGCGCTTGCGCCGTCCGTTATCGGGCCCGGGCACTGTTCCTGGCACAGGATCAAATGGTTCGGGATGAGACCCTCAGTCTTGCCCTGTATGAGGCCACAACGCTTCGGTTCAGGGAGAAGAGAACCGAGGGGGGGGGGATCGGGGAGGAGGCCGCCAGGCAATTGACCGTCAGGGAAATAGAAGCCCAGATTCGACAGTGCAGGCTTGATGTCCTGAACAAGATCGGCGAGCAACTTGGAGCCCTCTCGCGAGGGGATCCCGGTCAGCCCACGGCTTCACCGGGTCTTCTCTCTGACGCCGAACGCAACGTCCGTACCCAACTTCAGGATAGGATCGCCGACCTGCTGGCGCCTCCGATCCTTCTCCATTCGGCGGATGTCCCCAGGGGGCTGCTGGTCGCCGTCGGGCTGGGCGTGTTCATGTTGGCCTGTGCAGGAGCGGCCGGTTTTGATCGGCGGCGGGGCGGCGAGTGACAGACTGCTGTACAGCCTTCACCGTGTTCGGCCTGTTGTCCATCGCCGCTTTCATGGCGTTGAGGCGGCGCTGTTTCTTCTACCCCCCCCTGTTGCTCCTCCTTCCTTTCTTTGTCTCTTATCTGATGTATTGGATCGTGCTCCGGAACACGACGCTCCTGATGCCTGCCACCAACAGTCTGTTGTGCTTGTCGCTATCCACATTCATGGTGGCGTTCCTGTGCGCTGAGTTCGGCTTGGGGCCTGTGCCGCCCCTGGCACAAGACAAATGGTCCAGCCTTCTGCGCGTACTCCGCCGGGTGTCGCCCCTGCTGATCACACTCGGGATCGTCGGGTTCGCACTGGGCCTGGCCACGGCCATTCGAATTGCACAGACGGGCCAGTACGATGTTTTTTTCAATCTCCGGTTTGCGGCCATAGCGACATCCGCCTGGAGCGGCAGTGCGTCGGTCTACCTTATGCTCCTGTGTCATGTGGGTGTACTGGGCCTGTGCGTCGCGAGCAGACCTTCACGGGGCGCCCTGGTCTTGCTGGGCACCGCGCTACTGATCGCGAGTTGTTTCTTCACCATGGGGCGCTCGGTGGTCCTGTTTTACCTCCTCTCTGTGGGCGGCGCCTACATGCTCAGCGCGCGATACCTATGGCAGTCTTCGTTCCGGTTTGGCTTGGTCCTGCCGCTACTGGCCGCGTCTCTGGCCGTCATGCTCGCGCTCGGGGCGCTAACCGGAAGGCTCTTCACGGGGCAACAATTATTCGTCGTAACCTATTTGGCCAATCCTCTTGTGGCCTTTGACCGTTTTGTCCTGACCAGTGATCTCGTGACTCATGGCAGTCAGACCCTATTCCCGTTCTTCAGACTGGCCGAAAAGATTGGGATGAAGCATGTGGTCCCCTGTGACCTGGGTTTGACGGATGCGGATTTCAACGTTTTCACCTTCATGCAGGCGCCTTATCAGGATTTTCGCGCGATAGGCGTCGTCATGGGGGCCATGGCACTCGGCGTGTTCTATGCCGTCCTCTATCGCGGCGTAAGGGAAGGTCATCCCTTATTCATTCTATACTATGCCGTGATGTTGTTCCCTCTTTCCCTCGCCTTCTACGACTATCAATTCCGGTTTCTCAACTGGATCTATTACGCGGTCATTCTGGCGATTTTGGGCGTTTGCTCCCGATGGCGGGCCTGTGAACCCTCGCCCTTCCGTGAAGCCGCGGCCCCTTGTTCATGAACCCCGATATCGATATTGTCATCGTCAACTGGAATACCGGACCCCAGCTCCGGGCGTGCCTGGAGTCCATCGCGACCTCAAACCAGTCCTCGTTCCTCCTTCGGCGCGTTGTGGTGGTGGACAACGCCTCCACAGATGCCTCGCTCGTCGGCCTCCCGGCAGACCGTATCCCCCTGCTCATCCTGCGGAACCCTTTCAACCGCGGTTTCGCCGCCGCCTGCAATCAAGGCGCGGCGGACAGCCGGTCACAATTCATCCTTTTCCTTAACCCGGACACGTCACTGGATGTCGGCACGCTGGCTGAAGTGCTGCAGCATGCCGGGCATCCAGATCGCGCTCATACCGGCATCTTTGGCATCCGGTTGCGCGATGAAAACGGACGCAACGCGTGTTCCGTCGCCCATTTCCCGACACCGGCCGTCCTGTTTTCTGAAATGACAGGTCTGGCCAGGCTCCTGCCGCGGCACTTCCCCTCGCACTTCATGACCGACCGGGATCCAACGGTCAGCGGCACAGTGGACCAGGTCATCGGCGCTTTTTTCCTGGTTCGCGGCGAAGTTTTTTCGGCCTTGCACGGCTTTGATGAACGCTTCTTTGTCTACTTTGAGGAAGTCGATTTCTCACTCCGCGCCCTGATATCCGGATGGTCAAGTTGGTATGATGGCGAGGTTTCGGCCTTTCACGCAGGGGGCGGCGCCTCCGGCCAAGACAAGGCGGCGCGGCTTTTCTACCTGACGCAAAGCCGCATCCTCTATGCGTTTAAGCATTTTGACTTCACATGGGCATTGGGCATAATGGCGGGGACCCTTGCCGTTGAGCCGTGGCTGCGGGTGGTGCAAAGACTGGGCGGCAGGGCCGACATGACAGGGGTTCAGATCATCAGGGCCTATGCCCGACTGGGAAGGGCGGCTCCCTCCCTCCTGATCCGGGGATGGCGGCGCCGGAGGTCAGAGAGTCACGAGGCCGTTAGCCAGGCACCACGGAGGATATTTTGAGCATCGACGACAAACGTTCTGTTCTCCGGAATCTTGCCGGGCGGCCCCATGTCGAATTCGAACTGGGTTGCGGTTCGCAAAAAAAGATTGCGGAGGCCATCGGTATTGACGCCATTGATTCGCCCTGCGTTGACCTCGTGGGCGATGTGTTCGAGGTGTTGGGCGCCATCCCCTCCCGATGCGCCGGGGCCGTTCACGCTTTCCACTTCATGGAACATATCGCCGATGTGCCCGCCCTGCTTCATGAGGTGGCGCGGATTCTGAAGCCGGGCGCCCGCCTGAATATTGTGGTGCCACACTTTTCCAACCCCTACTATTATTCGGATTTAACACACAAAACCTTTTTCGGCCTCTACACGTTCTCCTATCTGGCTTGCGAACACCTGTTCCGGCGAAAGGTGCCCAACTACGGACAGCGCCCCGAATTCGATCTTGTCGCGGTGAACCTGGTGTTCAAGTCACCACGCCCCTTTTATGGACGCTATGCGTTCAAGCGTGTGCTGGGCCTGATCTTCAACCTGAACCGGTGGACGAGGGAGTTTTACGAGGAGAATCTCTGCTATCTCTTTCCCTGTTATGAAATCCATTACGAGCTGCGCACGCGAACGGAAGACGCCGTCCCCCACATGGCCGCCCCGGCGCCTCTCCCCCGATGAAACTTCTCCTGCTATCCCGTTATGACCGCCTTGGGGCCAGCAGCAGGCTCCGCATGCTGCAGTATGTTCCTTTTTTGCGGCAGCAAGGAATGGAGGTCACCGTCCGTCCCCTCTTGAGCAACAGCTACCTGGAGGCGCTGTACCGGACCGGCCGGCGGCCGCCCAAACTCCTGATTGCCGCCTATACGAGGCGCATCCTGACGTTACTGGCTTTGCGCGAACACGATCTGCTCTGGATCGAGAAGGAATTGCTGCCATGGTTCCCGGCCTGGTTTGAGCGGCTCCTCATGGGACGTCGCGCACGCTATGTCGTTGATTACGACGACGCCACTTTCCATCATTACGATCTGCACCCCAACCCGGCGGCAAGAAGTCTGTACAGGGGAAAGATCGACGCCCTCATGCGCCATGCGACCCTTGTGGTTGCCGGAAACGCCTACCTCGCAGACCGCGCCGGGCACGCGGGATCGGCGCAGGTGACCCTCCTGCCCACCGTAGTCGACCTGTCCCGTTATCCCGCCATCCCAGCGGCCCGCACGGAGGAATCCCCTTTCACAATCGGTTGGATGGGCTCGCCCAGCACCCTGCGTTACCTCGACGCTATCCGCCCCGCTTTGGCGGAAGTCTGTCGCCTTCCGGGCGTAAGGATCGTGATCGTGGGCGCTGGCCCCGCTGATTGGCCGGATCTGAAAGCAACGTTCCATCCCTGGTCTGAACTCACTGAAATTGATGAATTACGGTCCTTCGATATCGGCATCATGCCTCTGGATAACACACCCTGGGAACGGGGGAAGTGCGGCTACAAACTGATCCAGTACATGGCCTGCGGCCTGCCCGTGGTCGCCTCTCCCGTCGGCGTTAATGCCCAGATCGTCAAGAACGGCGTGACGGGAATTCTGGCTGACACAACGGAGAAATGGGTTGATGCCCTGAACCGGTTGCGGCAGAATCCGGGCCTTCGTCAGGCCATGGGCCGCCAAGGCCGGCGTGATGTCGAGGAGCGTTACTGTCTGGAGCGGACCGGTCCGCTCCTCATGCAATGGCTCGAACAAATCCAGGGTGGTCGGCAACCCACGCCAACCGGCCCCGACGGAAACCCGTAATTGCGGCATCAAGCGAATGAACACCCACTTGGAAACATCACTCGCCCCGAACAGAAGGCCCAGCAGCGGCCTCTATTTCCTGCCGCCACCCATATCTACCAGGGGCGGACAGGGTATTGAGACTCTCCTGATGGTCTGCAATGCCGACTGGTACTTCGTGGCCCACTGGCTTCCGCTAGCGCGGCAAATGCGCGAAACAGCGCGGCGCATTGTGGTCGCGGCGGCTGAGGAGACCGGCTGTCGCAGCGTCGTGGAAAAGGAAGGGGTGGAATTCATCCCCTTGAATGTTCAGCGTCGATCGACCAATCCGCTGACTGAAATCGCCCTTGGCGGCCGCATGTTCTCACTCTATAGGCAGATCAAGCCGACACTCGTGCATCATATCACCGTCAAACCGGTCATCTATGGATCCCTGGCCGCCCGGTTCGCCGGAGTCCCCGCGGTGGTCAACTCCATCACCGGATTGGGCTATCTCTTCCTTAAGCCGGGTTATGGCGGTAGAATCCTGAATCGGATGGCGCGGTCGGCTTATCGCCTGGCACTGCACGGAAAACACACCTGCACGCTGTTCCAAAACGCCGATGACCGGCAGTTGTTCTTGTCTACCGGCTTGGTCGAGCCGCAGAACAGCTTTGCCTTTCCCGGTGTCGGCATCGATACGGACCTTTTCTGCCCCGGCTCCGTCGCCGCAGATCCCCCTATCGTTCTGCTGGCAGCCAGAATGCTGAGGGACAAGGGCGTCTGTGAATTCGTGGAAGCTGCCCGGACCCTTCAAAAACAGGGTGTCCGCTGCCGAATGGTGCTCGTCGGCATTCCCGACAAGGGAAACCCGGCAACCTTGGACGAAGCGCAATTGCGGCAGTGGCAGGAGGAGGGCACGATTGAATGGTGGGGCTATCGGGACGACATGGCCGCCATTTTGCAGCAGTCCTCGGTGGCCGTGTTGCCAAGCTATCGCGAAGGACTTCCGCGGTTCCTGCAAGAGGCTGCGGGATGCGGTGTCCCCATCGTCACAACCGATGTTCCCGGCTGCCGCGATGTGGTGACGGATGGATGGAACGGCTTTCTTGTCCCGCCAATGGATCACCGAATGCTGGCCGACCGGATCGGACAGCTGCTGACCGCTGAGGCGCTTCGTCTTCAAATGG
>JBAXWO010000509.1:0-2596 GCA_037128375.1 bacterium | reverse complement strand
GTGAACGACCAGCCACAGGCCACGACACCGTCCGTGCCGCCCTTTGGGCCGTCACAAGGATGCCGCGCCTTGCTCCAGTATGGGGGTATCTTCATTTTGCTGTCCTCCGAAAGTCCCGAGTCTTGCGTGCGGGGCGCCGTCGCGAATGCCCGCGTGAACTTCAATCCAATTTCCCAGTCCGCTCTCTTTGGCGGGAATATACTGCCGTCCACTGGGCCAATCCAGCACTTCCACGGGAACGAGGATCATCGAAGGGGCGCGGCAGTGCGATCGCGCGGCGGCGCGAGCGGGTGTTGGTGGGGTGAAAGTGACAAGTGAAGCCCCTGGGCGGATGCGCACAAAGGAAGACGAAAAACGACTGCTGGCCGCGAAGTTGTGAACACGTGACCCCGCTGAACGGAACGACATCCTCGAAGCGAAGGCTCTCTTCTTTCTTCCAATCCCCCAACATCTGGACTGACACGTAGTAGAGCCGCAGTCGGCGTCATCGCTTCTGGGCCAAGACAGGTTGTCTGTCACTGAGCAATCTACGAAGTAAACATGAACCACTCGCATTTTATCCGTAAACCCGCTACAAGACGCCCATGCCGTCTCAGGGAAGATCAGCCCAACAGCAACTGTCATGATCAAACAGTTCCTTTATCATCATTTACTGAAGGCGATCCTATTCGCGCTGATCGCTCTTGTCCTGTATGGCGTTTTCCCAGGGACAGGGCTGGCCGCCATTCTGATAACCTTCGCCGGATTAAGATTCGTTTATCTCGCGACCGATGCGATGCGCAAACCCATGACCGACGAACGATGGGACGCAATGGTTGACCAACTGACGCGCATCCACGAACAACGCACACCGGATGAACGATCCGCCGAAGCAATCGCCCTCAAACTTGCCCCTCACACCTCCATTCGCGAACTGGCACGAACGCGAGTCAACAACGCCATGCGCAGCTACGTGCCCCCGCGACCATAACTGGAATTGGGCGCAGACGCCCTCGGTGTCGTCGCGTTTGCATTCCTCCTTCCGGTGGACATCGCCCTTTACACACGCGATTTCTTTTCGCTTCGCGCTCCTCAAGGCTGGGCGGGAGTAATTGTGGCTGTGCTCTGCATCGCTGCTTACGCATGGCCGCATTTCCGGTTGAAATCGTCGAAGTTCACCAACTTTCGGATGTTATGGTGGGCGCTCCCGTTTGCTCCCGCATTCCTTCTACTGAATAATGCCGTTGAAACCCGCCATCCCTACTTGAATCCCTTTGATCGAAACCACGCGCGGCTGGCTGCCGAACGCGTGCTGACCCTCAAGAACAACGTCATTGCTGGACAACATGCCGACTGGGTACTGCGCTACGCACGCCAACTGGATGAACGGGGAGAATCACAACAGGCCGTTCCGTTCTACCGCGAAGGCCTGCGGCTCGATGCCAACAACCGCAATGTTTCCGCACGGCTCGCAGCCCTCGAAGCTCGATCATCAGGAGGCCCTGTGGAAAATGCAACCAACCCCGCCATTGCATCGTCAGCGCCTTACTGGACAACCGACAAACCCGTGACCAGAGCACCACGCGGGCGGATAGACTCCGCTCTGGAGAATGCCGAGGGTTGCACGGTTGTCATCGTCCCGGTGGGCGTAGTTTCCGAAGAACTCCTCGACGCGGTGGGTCACGTGATCCGCCATGAACTCGAGTTGCCGGTCTGCATTTCCACCAATGCCATTCCGCTCCCGCCACACACTCGCGTGCGTGGTCTGGTAACTGGGCGCCAATGGGACTCAGTCTGCTTAGTTCAGGCTTTCGTCAGCGCGTCCGGATCCGGAGCCTTTCCCAAGGCACCGGTCAAATACGTCCTGATCACACCAGTGGACATCTACATCGACGAGGCGAACTATGTGTTTTCGGCAACGTTTGGGTGGGGTGCACTGGTGTCCACAGCACGGCTTGGAGAACCGACGGCGGACGATTTGCTCTTGCGCCAGCGCACCGCGAAACAAACCCTCTGTGCCTTAATGAAGAGTTTTAAGGTGCCCATTTCCACGGACCGCTCTTGCGTCACCAGTTACGCCCGCAGTCTTGAGGAATTCGACGTGAAAGGAAATCGCCCGAACGCCCTGACAATGACGCTGTTTCGGCAAGCCGTTGCCGACATCAACGCCGGGTGGCAAGAATACAAAGTCACGCAGCGCCGGCATTAAATGTTATTTCCCGCGGATACCGACATGGCCGGTCCGTAAGTCACACCCACTCCGACCTCGTCAAGTGCCGTTTACTATTTACGGCCTGACCCCGGCAGGTCCTATGGATCGGGGACTTCGCCTGCTTTCTGGTGGCGCACCTGGGGGTGATGGCGAGGTAGGAGGCAGGGTCGATATTGACGGCTCTGCAAAGGAGTGCGAGACTCCGTCCCAGGATCCACAATGGACAATCGCACTATCGAGTTCTATTCCCAGCATGCGACGGAGCTGGCGCGCACGTATTCGGAGGCAGACGTCGGCATCGCGCAATATTTCGACGAAGCCTTTGGTGGTCTTCGGAGAATCCTGGATGTCGGTGCCAGGGGCAAGTCGAAAGTGTAGCTGGCGTGGCGGTTTGAAAATGCATCA
>JBAXWO010000508.1:0-2600 GCA_037128375.1 bacterium | reverse complement strand
ACCGTCGAGGGTACGTTCCGGAACGGCAAACTGGAAAGGCTGGCAGTCACACCCGGGAGCCGCGAGAAGGATGTGGAATTGATCCCGGCAAAGCAGGAACCACAACGTTTATGACAACGTTTATGACAACGGTTGCGACAACGATTGCCGGACTTCTGCTTACATATGCGTCGGCGAACCTGTTGCGCAACCTGGTGGACATTGTCATATGCAGAATGCGTATGAATGGAATAATTCTTGGTTGCGTGCTGGGTTTGAGTTTGGCTCTGGGTGTGACGGCGCGCGGCGCCGAAGCACCCCGCTGGACTCAGCCTTACAACATCGTCTGGACCACGCCCGGGACCAACGGGCTCTCTTCCATGCCGGCCGGCGGCGGCAATATCGGGCTGAATGTCTGGGCGCAAAATGATGGGGTGCTTTTCTACATCAGCTCGCCGGACAGCTTTAACGAGAACGAAATCCTGACGAAACTGACCCGCGTGCGCGTGACCGTTTCGCCCAATCCGTTTGCCGATTCATTCCGGCAGGAACTGGAACTGGAATCCAACACCGTGCTGGTGAGCGGCCGCACGGCGGACGGAGCGGCGGTCAGCCTGCGCATTTGGGCGGATGTCCACCAGCCGGTCATTCACGTCGAGGGGACCGCCTCCAAGCCGGTCAGCGTGACCGCCACCCTCGAACTGGACGACAACTGGAAGATGACGGCGCGGACGTTCGACAACGGCGTCCTCTGGAGCCGCCGCGTGCCCGCGCCGTCGAGCTACCGCGCCGGGATGATCGCCGCCTGGGGTTTGGAGGCAATCGCCGACAAGGTCCCCGACACCCTGGGCAATCTGACCTGCGGCGGGCTGCTCCTGGGCGCCGGGTTTGCGTCCGGCGCGAGCGGGACGGGCACGAACGAGGGGCGGAGGTGCAGCACCGCGCCGCTCAACACCGTGGCGCCCGTCACGGCGTTCGAGTTGCGCGCCGCGCTGCGCATCGCGCAGGACGCGACGCCGGACGCCTGGAAGAACGAAGTGCGCCAGCTCGCGGCGCGGACCGAAACCACGCAGGCCGCCGACCGGGAGGCGTCCGCGGCCTGGTGGCGCGAGTTCTGGGACCGCAGCCGCATCGTGATCAATCCGGACTCCACGAAGACGAACGATCCCGCATGGGAGGTTGGCCGTAACTACCAGCTCTTCCGCGCCATGCTGGCGGCGAATTCCAAGGGAAGATACCCGACCTTCTTCAATGGCGGGTTCTTCCTGTGTCACGCCGACCCCGATTCACGGAACTGGTCTTATTGCCGTTTCATGGCCCAGAACCAGCGCCATCTCTACTGGCCGCTGCTCAAGTCGGGCGATGCCGACGTGCTGAAGGTGGGCACGGATTTCTACGCCCGCACTGCGGAAATCCAGGACGCCCGCATCAAACTCAAGTTCGGCGCGGACGGGGTCATCTATGACGAGATGCTCAATACCATGGGTCTCGGGAATGCTCCCAACAAGGACGGTTTCGATAATTATGGACATCTGCGCTACCACTTCACCTCCGGACTCGAGTTCGTCCTGATGATGATTGAGGCCCACCGCTACTTTGGCGCCGACCTGAAACCTTGTCTTCCGGCCATTGAGGGGGCGGCGCGGTTCTTCAACACTTTCTACCGGAAAGAGAACAAGACGCGGACCGGCAGCGAGTTGAATGAAAAGGGGCAACTGGTCATCACGCCCGTCAACACGTTGGAAAGCGGAACGGACAAGATCAACGGTACCGATTCCCTCTCGGGACTCATTGCGATCAGCGAGGCGGTCCTCGCGCTGCCGGAGGGAACGATCCCGCCGGAGACGCGCGCCTATTTTGAAGGGTTCCGCAAGATCCTCCCGCCGATCGCCACCTACGAAGCGAAAGAGGAAGGCACCATCATTTCCCAGCAACAGACTCCAACCGGCGGTCTGGTTGGGAATGGCGAGATGCCGCAGCTCTATCCGGTGTTCCCTTTTGGGCTCTACGGCGTGGGCAAGCCGAATCTCGAAATGGCGCGGAACACGTGGGCTGCGGAACGGAACGGCTCCGGGGGGAATGCTTTCTGCTGGTGGCAGGGCAACATCTGGGTCGCCAGACTCGGACTGACCGAGGAGGCCCGCCGCTATGCGCTCACCAAGTTCCGTTTTCCGCTCGACTATGCCTGCGTCAAGGGCAGGTGGTACAGGGGCGACAAGCCGGCGCGGGCGCGTTTCCCCACCCTGTATGACGGGGGCGGGGGCTGGGGGAGTGGGCCATGCGAACTCCCCGACATGGACCACGGCGGCAGCGCCATGGTCGGCCTGCAGGACATGCTGTTGCAGACCGACGGCAAGCGCCTCCTTCTCCTGCCGGCCTGGCCGCCGGATTGGGACGTGGATTTCAAGCTGCATGCCCCGGAGCAGACGACCGTGGAAGGCAAGGTGCGCGGCGGCAAGCTGGTGAATCTGCTGGTTACTCCTGTCCTGCGGCGGGCCGACGTGGAGGTGCTGCCTCCGTTCCGTGATCCGATGGTGATGAAGGAGTAGATGAGCGACATCGGCACAGCGCTTCAACTGGAGCAGGTCTCCAAGCGGTACACGGGCATGCTGGCCGTGGAT
>JBAXWO010000507.1:0-2600 GCA_037128375.1 bacterium | reverse complement strand
GTTCGAGCTCGGCGGCGTGGGCATAGTTCAGGACCAGCGGCTTTACGCAGAGCACATGCTGGTCATGCATGAGGCATTCCTTCACGATTTCGTAATGGAATGGGTCCGGCACGGCCACGATCACGCCCTGGCGGGGAGGCATGACCGCCAGCCGCTCCTTGAACAGGGTGGGGAACATGCGGTCGGCCGGCTCAGTCACCGGGGGGTACGCCTCGAAATCCTGACCCGGGAATGCGGTTTTCAGTTCGCAGTTTTCCTTGAGGGCCTTCAGGGGTGGACTGTTTAGTGCGCAAACCTGGATCCGCCCGACCGTGCCAGTCCGCTGCAGGTGATATACGGACGGCAGGATCAGGTCGTTGGTGATCATTCCCCCGCCCACGATCATGACCTCTATCTTCTTCTGTTCGCTCATGGGTGTCCTTCCTTGTTAAATGCCTGCAGGCGCCGCACAGGATTTCCGCACGATCAGTTCCGGCTCCAGTTTCTGTGGCCGTTCGGGTCGGGTTCCTGTCGCCGCCGTCACCAGTCTAAACGCCGTTTCCACCATGTTTCCGAGGGGTTGACGCACGCTGGTCAGGGCCGGGATCATGGCACCGGCCAACGGGATGTCGTCAAAACATCATCCCCTGCGACCAGCCCGGTGGGGGACGCTGGCCAGGGGGAGCGAAAGCACCGCCTTGACGGCGCGGGGAGTGTCCTTCTCCAGGGAACGGACGAGCATGAAGCATTCCTTCCGCGCCGCCAGGCCTCGATCCGCCAGAGCCGAGCGCAGGCTTTTCTCGCGGCGCTGCTGGGAAACCGTGTTGTGTCCGATGTATCCGATGCGCCTAATCCATAATTTAGTCAAGCTCATTCGTATGAGGAAATTCCATATGGGGAACCGTGCGGCACGCCGCGCCGGTTCTGGTGAAGGGGGGGAGGACTATTTATCCTTGGGAGCCGGGCTGACCCGGATGCGGAAGGGGGTGCCCCAGGTCTTCTGCTGTCCCATGTTGTCGAACAAGGCCACGGGTTGAAGGACCATCGGGCCGTAACCGAGACTGCGGGCCGGAACGGAAAGCTTGGCGGAAGCGCCGTTAGCCGTGGTCAGCATAGCTCCATTGAGGAAAAGGCCATGTCCCAATGCCCCTTCGCACTGCACCGTGATTTCGATCGTGTCACGGTCGGTGAATTCGATCTGTTTCGGGGGCATGACGGTGTAGCGTGTCTTTTTATTGGCTACATTGATGCGGGTGATGTACCGCCCTTGGGTCTGTACCAGATCATCCGTAACGGCAACAATACGCAGTTCATGGTTGCCTTCGTCGATTTTCTTGGTGTCGAGCACGAGCGGGTCACCCGGCTTGGCGACGACGGTGAGCCGGCCATCAATAAATAGTTTAACCAGTCCAATGGCTTTTCCCGGGGGCGGCGTGACAATGGGCCTGATGTTGAGCGTGCCCTTGAGCGGCTGATCGATGGCCGAGCCGAGCGGATTGATTTTCGGACGCTTCGCCCAGGGTTGGCAAAGCGGGTCCCCAACGAGCAGAAGCTGGTAGGGGCCTAAGACAGACTGGTAATATGCCTCTGCGAGGTTGCATCCGGCGGCATAAAAGGCCTGAAGGGGGGCGTAGGGGAACTTGGCCTGCAAGGCATAGGGCTCGGCCACGGCTCCCGAGGCCCCTGCCGCCCCATGGCGTAGGAATTCAGTCAGCGGCGTCTGGCCGCTGTTCCGGGTGAGGATGCCTCCGTAACTGGTGAGGTTGTCGCAGAAGGCTCCCGGCAGGATCGAGCTGCCGGACTTGCTCCAGTCGAAGTCGGAGGTGCCGGTCATCACCCCTGCAACATCCGCCACATTTTGAGGCAGCACCCCGTTGGTGATGACCACCTTGACGCCGAGTTTCTTCAGTGCCTCGGCGGTGGGGCCGTAGGCCCACTCCCGGCAGGTGCTGCGCACATCGTTGTTGCGCATCAGGTAAATGGTTCCCTTCGGGCAGGTGTCGTCAGCCTCAATGCCGCGCTTAAGGTAGGCGACGGCCTCGTTGGGGGTGTTGCCGCGTATCCCCGTCACGGCCAGCATGGAGCATAGGAGATAGCGACGTCCCTTGTCGGGGGCCACTTCCTTGCCGGCGGAATCCCAGGCGACGGAGCCGCGGAATCCCTTTGCCGGCGCCACGGTGAACTCCGGCTGTTTCATGCGTTCCTCAAGCGCCTTGTATTCAGGCCGGTCTGCAAGCGTCTTCCACATGCGGTCACTCTTGAGCTGATCGAGGTACCACCAGCCGCAGTCATAGGCCTGTTGGAGGAAACCCAGGGCCTCGTCCGCCTTGCCCTCCAGGAGAAGCTGCCCGGCGCGAAGGGTGAGGAGATTTTGGTGGTTGGGGTGGGTCTTGAGCAGGTCGTCCAGCAGTCCGCCGAGATCCTTCCTGAATGTGGCGGCCCATTCCTTGTCATCGATGTTTTGTGAAGACCGTCGGCTGAATTCCTCCAGGAGCTTTTTGATTTCGCCGAATTTCGCGGTTTCTTCCTCAGTCCAGGGTGCGGTGTCCTGCCGCTTGGGAAGCGGCTTCCGGTAATACCAGTTGGTGTCGAGCCCCAGATAGGCTGGCGCCGCCTTGGCG
>JBAXWO010000506.1:0-2602 GCA_037128375.1 bacterium | reverse complement strand
CCGCCAGGTCCACGCCAACCACGGCCCGGACGCCCGCGACGATCAGCGTCGTGCCCCGCCGGCCCACGACATAGTCCACGCCGGCCGGCTTGCGCCGCGTCCACAGTCGCACCCCGCTGCGCCGATCGCAGGCCATGATGTCCGGCGCGTCTTCCGGCAGGACCACCGCCGCCTCCCCCGCTACCAGCACGACGCTCTCCTCCCACATGTCCGGCATCCCGTCGGCGCCGAAACGGTTGGTGGAGTCGATATCCGCGAACGTCTCGTAGAGCGTCGTCCAGCGGACCGAGCCGTCGCACCCGTCCAGCAGGCTCACCGAACCGCGGCCGCTGCAGACGTAGGCGTTCGCGCCATCCACCGTCAGGGTCACCGGCGCCAGGCGCGTATCCCGCGCAATCTGCGGGTAGGCGGCCAGGCGCGTCCGCCAGAGCGGCGCGCCGGTCTCCGCGTCCAGCCCCACCGCGCCGAATCCGTACACATCCTCGATCGGCGCGACCAGCACGCCACCGCAGGCCACCGGGGCGCCCGCGAAACAGATCGCATTGGCGCGCCAGCGCGAGGCGACCTTCTCCGGCGCCTGCGGCGTGACGTCGCGGCCGAGGCGCCAGAGCAGGCGCCCCGTGTCCGCCGCGTAGGCCGCCAGGGCATTGCCGGCGGGCTGCCCGGCTGGCGCTATTTGTCCCCGCCCCAGGCTCGCCCGAAAATTATCCTCCACGCAGTAGACGTGCTCCCCGATCAGGCTGGCCGCGCGATTCAGCCGGTTGCCGAACAACAAGCTGGCGCTCAAGAACAGGGTGTTTCCCTGGATGGCATCGGTAACGTGAGCCGTGCGCCCGATCGCGCGGCCCGTGGCGAGATCCACCACGATGAACTCGCCGAAGCCATTCACCCAGGCCCTGTTCCCCGCGAAGATGACATCGTCGGCAGGGCGCCGGCCCTTCCGCGTCACCTGCGCCACCGCGTTGCCGCGGGACAGGATGCCGATGGCCGCCCCGATCATCCCGCCCCCCGTATTGAGGCCCCAGCGCAGCGTCGCGCCGGCCTCCGCCGCCAGGTCCGGGCTGGTCCCTGTGGCAACGCCCGGGCGTGATGGTCCGCCGTAGGCCATGGTCCAGGCATTCGACGCGGGCGCCGCCTCAGGTCGGAGCTCCGCGCCAAGGGCCGCCCAGCGATCCGCATCTTGCCGCTTTTGGAGTTCGGCCCAGGCCCAGGCTGCCTGGCCCGCATCGCCGATGCGCGCGCAGGCCACGACCAGGCGCGCCAGAAGTTCGGAGCGCGGCGCGAAATCCGCCGGCGCTTCATCCAGCGCGTCGCGCAACACGGAACGCGCCTCCCGGAAGCGCTCCTGATCGAGATAGAGACCGGCCAGGCTCAGGCCGGCCGCCGCGGCGGGCGCGCCGGGCAGGGCGTTGCGATATTGGGCCGCCAGCGCCGCCAGGTCCGAGGGCGGCGGCGCGCCGCCCGCGACACGGCGCGTAGCTTCCTCCGTCTGCAGCCGGTAGATCGCCAGAGTCCGCTCCGGCAGCGCGCGCAGCAAGTCGCCGGCCAGCTTCCGCGCCGGTCGAAAGTTCACGCCATTGGTCGAGGCCATCAGCGCCGGATCCGCCTTCAAGACACGCGCGAGCCAAGGTAACGCTGAGCCCGGAGCCCCCCCCGTACCGCCGCGCAGGCGTTATTCAACCAGTTGTTGACCTCCGCGTCCGGCTCGGCGATCGCATTCACCATGGTCGGCTGATCGTTGGTGGACGCCTCCTCCGCCAGCGCGCGCTCGGCACCGAGGCTGGCCGCGACAAGGAGCCAGGCGCAGCAGCAGAGGCTGCGGCGGTGCAGTTTCGGCAAATCGAGTCTCATGGCTTCTTTCCTTATTGTCGAGAGATTCGATCGAATCGATTCATTCGAATGAGTCGATTCCCTCGATTCTTTCGACTTCCTCACTTCTTTGCCCCATCGCCCGGATCGTGTTCGTAGGCCAGCGCATCGCCGGAGTTCGGATCGACCAGCACGATCCGCCCCCCGGCAATGTACAAACCATACTGGTATGGAGTCTCGTCGTCGGGCGATTCCGCCTTTCCGGGCAGACGCCAGCCGTTGGTGTTTTCGCCCTGCGCGTTGACGACCTGGTACCACGTCTGCATGAACCCTCCCCGTTTCTTCGTGACGGGGTTCATGTCCATCTTCACCAGGAGTTGGCCCGGCAGGGTTGAGCCCAGGGACATCAGGGGCGATACCCGTTGAGGTATGATGCCGCGGAAGGCGCTGCCGCTGACCGCGGGATCGAGCACCAGCACCTCGTTGGTCCCACCCTGCATCCTGCGGAACGCGAACACGGCGTCGCCAGTCATGCTTGGCATGGCGGAGTCAAAGGCAAACCGGACCTTCTCCGACCGGCGCAGGTTCTTCCCGTTCTTCCCGTCGAGCAGCAACAACTCCTCGTCGGCGGTCTGGGCCAGCACCGCGCCGCTGGCCGTTACCTGGTGCTTGACGATGGCCAGGTCCGGCGGCGACGTCCAAGCCACGGCGCCCGTCCGCAGGTTCTTCACGGTCAAACGCTGGTTTTCGAGCACAGGATCTCCCCGCTCCGGGGCCACCAGGTCTTCATCGT
>JBAXWO010000505.1:0-2606 GCA_037128375.1 bacterium | reverse complement strand
TGGTTTGTGTCTGGAATCGAGAATCTCAAAGCCATGTCACTGGTGGAGTCGCCGGCATGGTTCCGGTCGCGGAATGTCTTTGTGCTAGGCAACTTTCTAAGCAGGGCCTGACCATGTTAGACGCCAAAACCATCCGCAAACTGTTCGAAGCGTTGAACGCCGAGTTGGCCGCGCGCGGGGTCAAAGGGGAGATCGGTATTTGCGGCGGCGCGGTCATGTGCCTGGTGTTTCAGGCGCGTGAGGCGACAAAGGATGTGGACGCGATCTTCCACCCCACCCGCGAAATCCGGGAAGCCAGCCGGGCGGTGGCTGCCCGGCTGGGCCTGGCTAAAGACTGGCTCAACGATGCAGCCAAGTGCTACTTTCTCGCAACCCCGCCGGTTCACGAGGTCATGGAACTCTCCCATCTCCGCGTCTGGGCACCACAAGCCGAATACATGCTGGCCATGAAATGCGTCTCTGCCCGCTTCGACTCCCACGATCTTGACGACGCGAAGTTCCTGCTACGGCACCTCGAAATCACGACCCCCGACCAAGCCTTCCGCATCATCGAGCAGTACTATCCCAGCCACGTCATTCCGCCCAAAACGCAATTCCTGCTGGAAGAATTATTCGGCAGCGGCTGACGCTCACTTCTTCATCTGCGCCTCAGCATCTTTCAGCGCCTGCGCCGCCGCCGGATCGGCAAGACCAATCGGACAGACCAATCGGACGTTGCCCCGCGTGGACACGGGGCAACGATACGGTTCGGCTTCGGGTTTGCCTCTATTCCTTTTTCTTCCCTGACACCTCGATGGCAGGCGAGCGGCTTCCCATCTTTTCGAGCGCGCTGTGCGCAAGCGTCACAATTTGTCCAACCGCCAAGACGCCAAGGTCGCCAAGACCAACAAAATCGATGTTTCCTCCTGCGAAGAGACAACGCCTGAGAAACTTGGCGTCTTGGCGGTTATAACGCGCTTATGTGGTGCTCCAGTAAAAGACTATGCGCGACACGATATCTATTGACTATAGTGCACAAATTTATAAAGATATGTGCATTACGCGATTTGGATTGATTGGCTGGTTAGGAGAGTCATCATGCTGAAGGATATTATTGTGTCCCAGCAGCGGGAACTTGAAGACAGAATCCGTCAACGGTACGTTCAACGACAACTTGCCATTCCGATGGGCGACAACGATCTCATCCGGGTGGTTCTCGGGCCGCGACGCTGCGGCAAGTCGTTTCTGGCCATGCATCTGATCGCAGGCGAAAATTCGCGCGGGTACGTCAACTTCGACGATGAACGCTTGACCGGTCTGGCGCTGGCGGATTACGACGCTCTCATCGCCGCGGTCGATTCGGTTTACAGCAAACCGAAACACCTCTTGTTGGACGAGATTCAGAATCTTGACCGGTGGGAACTGCTGGTAAACCGCCTCCAGCGGCAGGGCTACCGTCTGTATCTCACCGGCAGCAACGCGCACCTGCTCAGCAGCGAACTGGCCACGCATCTGACGGGGCGGCATATCCCGATCGTGTTATTCCCCTTCTCGTTCACCGAGTATACCGCTTCGCTCGATAGAACGCTCACCCGGCCGGAACAGGAACAACTGCTGCGGACCTATGTCGAGCAGGGCGGCATGCCGGAACCGCTGTTTGGGGATATTGCCCGGACCCATTACCTGCGCACGTTATGGGATTCCATCGTGTACAAGGATATCGTGCGACGCCACCGCGTTCGCTCTGTCGCCGGCATCGAGGAACTTGCCGGCTACCTTCTGGCCAACGTCACCTGCGAGTACTCGCTGAACCGGCTCGCCGAGTTGACACGGGTCAAGAGTGTGCATACGGTTCAGAAATATCTTGGCTATCTGAGCGAAGCTTTTCTCTTCTTCTCACTGCCGCGGTACTCCCTCAAGTTCCGGGAGCAAGCCCGCGCCAACCGCAAGATCTACTGCATAGACAATGGCTTTGTAACCGCACGCGGTTTTCAATTCACGGACAAGCTTGGCGCGTTGTTCGAAAACGTTGCGGCCGTCGCCCTGCGCAAGCGCCAGCTCGAAGGGCAATGCGAACTGTTCTTCTGGCGCGGCCAGGGCAACGAGGAAGTGGATTTCGTCGTCAAGGAAGGCCTGCGCGTCACGCGGCTCATTCAAGTGTGCTGGGACATGCGCAGCCCGGAAACCCGCCACCGCGAAGTTCGCTCGCTCCTGCAAGCGTCGAAAACGCTCTCCTGCGATGATCTCGTCATCCTCACAGCGGCGGCGACCGGCGAGGAACAAGTCGAATGGTACGGCACACGCAGGACCATTCGCCTGGTTCCCATGTCCGAGTGGATCTTTTGATCCACGGCGAGCGGTTCGGACATTCTTTGCTCACTTCTTCACCCGCGCCTCGGCTTCCTTCAGCGCCTGCGCCGGATCTTTGGCTTTCGTCTCACTGGTGGACAGATCCTTGCCTTTGCTCCCTTGGCTCTTCTTGACCTCCGGTGTCTTCTTCCCCGAAACTTCAATCCCGGCGTCACTAATGCTATAGGAGAGACCGGCAAGATCTGTCACGCGTTTGACGGCTTCAAGAACCGACTCATTTTTGAGTTCCACGTTCACGATAGCCGCGTCCTTGGGAA
>JBAXWO010000504.1:0-2608 GCA_037128375.1 bacterium | reverse complement strand
GTTCCATAGGGGACGACAATGCTTCATAATCGTAATCTTAATCGTAATCGTAATCACTGTCATCCCATTGGCAGCGTTTCGTGACCACAAAAACCCCAGTTCTCTGATGTTTTTGAATAGTTTGCGAGATTGTGATGGTTCAAATTTCCTTCGTAATCGTAATCCTCTCTGGGGCAGTGGATTACGATTACGATTAAGATTACGATTACGACAAACCCCTACGGAGGTCACATGCGCCCTACGCCTACGAAGGAAAGACTATGTGTTTGAATTTCAATAATCATGCGGTTGCGGCGTACCCGCCGCAGCCGCCTTCGTGATCTTTGTGAGCTTCTATTCAAAATTCTTCATCTTGGTTCCGGCTATGCCGGGTTAGGTAAGACGGCATAAAGGCGGACTCCAAATATCGAAAATGACTGGGCGGCAAAACAAGTTCAAATCCCCGGATTTCCTAACAGTCTACAGCCTAAAAACCTTCAGCCTGCATCCTGTGGAATGCTAGTGTTTACGAATTGACTCAACGATGGCCGGATTGTATCCTATTAGGGAGATAAAAAGGAGGCAATTATGACCTACTTGGCGGTCAACGACCTTAAACGAAGCAAAAACATGTGGGCGCGATTGGACGTGGAGAAGGAAATAATCATCACCCGGGATGGGAAACCTTGCGCCATCTTGGTGGGTGTCTCCCCCGAAACCGTGGAAGATGACTTATCGGAAGTCAGGCGGGCGCTCTTTTCGGCCGCCGTGTCCCGGACTCGCGATCGGGCACGCGGCAAGGTGCCCGCAGAAACGGAGATCAAGGAAGCCCTTTTGGAGAGTCGGCGGGCGCGGACAGCACAATGAATGTGGTCGTCGATACAAATGTGTTGGCCTCTGGTCTGATCTCGACCGGTGCCCCTCCTGCGCGTATCGTCGATTTAGTCCGGGCCGGATCTGTCGTGCTGGTCGTGGATGATCGCATTCTTGAGGAATACGAAGACGTACTCCATCGGGATTTGCTACGCCGATTTGTCAACGCTGCAGATGCGGTGAGCCTTCTGGATTTCCTTCGGCACGAATCGGTGCGTGTGGTTTGCGATGTGGTGATTTCAGGATTGCCTGACCCATGGGACGTCCCGTTTCTCGAAGCGGCATTGACTTCAGGGGTTTCAATGATTACGGGCAATCAACGACATTATCCCATCGAGAAACGACGGGGATGCAAGGTGTTCTCTCCGCGTGAGTTTCTCGACGTATGGGAGTGTTGAAGTTTGGACCTGAGCCCGTAAAAGCGGAATTGAGAGAGGAATATGTCTTACCCACAACTGGATCGTCATCACTTGCAGATTAAGTCGCTTGCCGCGCGACGTAATAGGGTCGCCATCGAACGGGACCATGTGGGCGCGGATCAGAGGCCGGGCGCGCTGCCCGCCGATACTAACCGGCTGATTGGCGAATGTGTGGACCGTATCCGGGCCGCCCGCCATGCCGGTCGACCCGTGGTGATGGCCTTCGGGGCGCACACCATCAAGAACGGATTGGCTCCCGTGCTGATTCGTCTGATGGAAGAAGGCTGGGTGACGCACCTGGCGACCAATGGCGCGGGGATCATTCATGATTGGGAGTTCGCCTTTCAGGGCGCCAGCAGCGAGGACGTGAAGGGCAACGTGGCGCGCGGCGAGTTCGGCATCTGGCAGGAGACCGGCTTCACGATCAATCTGGCGCTCGTGGTGGGCGCGTATGAAGGGCTCGGCTACGGCGAGTCGGTGGGAAAGATGATCGAACGGGAGGGATTGGAGATTCCAAGTGCTGAAGCGTTAGTCGAAGGCGTGGCTGATGGCCTCCAATGTGGGAGGCGCACTCCGTGCGGCGATTCTTCGATGGCACCCTCACCCCAACCCTCTCCCCTGAAGGGAGAGGGAGACTTGGATCGGATGGCGGCGGCTGTGGATCTGCTGGCTGTGATCCGGAAATTTGATCTCAAGCCGGGCTGGATGGCCATCCCGCATCCTTTCAAGGCCTACAGCGCACAGGCGGCGGCTTTCCGGCTGGGGATCCCGTTCACGGGGCATCCTATGATCGGGCATGACATCATCTACAATCACCCGATGAATCATGGGGCGGCCATCGGGCGGACGGCATTGCGCGATTTCCTCGCCTTTGCCCAGTCGATAAGCCGGTTACAGGACGGCGTTTACCTGTCGGTGGGTTCGGCGGTGATGTCGCCCATGATTTTTGAAAAAGCGCTCTCGATGGCACAGAATCTCGAGATTCAGGCGGGCCGGAAGATCGACCGTCATTTTATCGCGGTTGTGGACTTGGCCGAATCACGCTGGGATTGGCAGAAGGACGGCGAGCCGCCCATAGATGATCCTGCTTACTACTTGAGGTACTGCAAGACGTTCAACCGGATGGGGGGGGAGATGCGGTATCTTTGCGCGGATAATCGGGATTTCTTGTTGTCCCTATGCCAGGGGTTGGGCGGCAAGCGGTAAGCGGATGTCTCGGCGTGAAAGAACGAAGCCGCGGTACGCCGACACGCCGCGGTCCTACAAGATGCGATGCTTAGTACTCGCCAGTCACAAGTTCTGACGCATAGGCTACGCCGCCTTTCGCTTGCGCGCAA
>JBAXWO010000503.1:0-2613 GCA_037128375.1 bacterium | reverse complement strand
CTCTCGCATGAACGCGGAGGGTTCGTCTATTCGCCGCCGCCGCGAGTGCCTGAAGTGCTCCAAGCGTTTCACCACGCATGAATATATCGAGCACGTTTCCCTGATGATCATTAAAAAAGACGGCCGGCGCCAGGCTTATGATCGCGCGCGTATTATTAACGGCATGATCAAGGCGTGTGAGAAACGTCCGGTCAGCATTGTCCAGATCGAAAATATTGCCATGGATATCGAGCGCGAGCTTCAGCGGCGCTATGACCGTGAAGTGGCCGCGACGGTGATCGGCGAGCAGATCATGGAAAAGCTTTATGAGCTCGATGAGGTGGCCTATGTCCGGTTTGCGTCTGTTTACCGCCAGTTCCGCGATGTGAACCATTTTATGAATGAGATCAAAGTTATCCTTGAGCGTGAGAAAGAAAAGGTGCGGGCATGATTAAGGTCGAATTGGCACGCATCATTATTGACGAGAAGAATCATGATCAGGCGGTTGTTTTGCGTGAAAAAGACGGCGGCCGGCAGATTCCGATCATGATCGGTTTTGTCGAGGCATCAAGCATTCAGATGCGCATTGCGGGGGTGACAACGCCGCGTCCGATGACCCATGATCTTTTGGCCGCAGTGATCAGGACGCTGGAAGCGCAGGTTGAACATCTTTTTGTTGATGGTTTTGTTGAAGGTACTTTTTTTGCCAAGCTTTGCCTCAAGAGCAAGGATGGTCTTTCGGTCCAGGTTGATTGTCGGCCTTCTGATGGCATTGCGCTGGCGGTGCGGATGAATATCCCTATTTTTGTTGATCATAAAATCTTTACCCAGGTTCTTGGGCCGGACGCCTAGCCCATGCCGTTTCTTCCTGATCAGCCAGAACTTTTGTTATTACATAAAATAATCTTAAAAACAAAAGTACGTGTTTTTCTCGTCGGTGGTTATTTGCGGGATGCCCAGGTGGGGCGTTCCGGGCATGACCTTGATTTTGCGGTTACTTCCGGGGCAGTGGCTTTAGCACGCCGTTTTGCCAAAGCGGTGAAGGGGGCTTTTGTCCTTCTGGATGCTGATCATGGGCTCGTCTTTCTTGACGGGCTTGCCATGCTCTACCAGAAGCTTGACGATCTTGCACTTGTAGGGGGCCTTGATCGGATTGAACAGCTTCATGGCCTCGACGATGCAGACCGTGGAGCCTTCAGCGACTTCATCGCCCTCCTTGATGAACTCCGGTTTACCGGGGCCCGGGGAGCTGTAGAAGGTTCCGTTCAGGGGGGCGTTGACACTCGGTCCTGCTGGGACGGCGGGTGACGGTTTCGCCGTGGGTGCGGGGGCAGCAGAAGGAGTGACTGAGGTGGGCGTTGCCATGGAAGTTCCCGAGGGGGAGACAGACATGGGCGCTGTTGTCACGCCATGTGCGTTGATACTAATCGTGCTGCCGCCGTGCTGAATGGTGACCTGCGAAAAATTCAGGGTGCTTACTTTGTCAATCAACTGGTTGATTGAGTCATAATCCGAAGGGGCCAGGAAGGGAATGGATGCCTTTGCCGTGGCTTCCGCCGGCTTGCCGGCGTCCTGTTGCTTTTTGAGTTCCACATCCGCAGGTATGGCGGGACGCTGTTCGGGGGGGGCAGCGCGCCACTTGAAGTAGTCGAGCGCGACTTCCGGGAACAGGCAGTAGGAGATAATGTCCTCTTCCTTCTTGATCAGCTTCGGGTCAATCCCTTCGGTGGCGTCGGGAAGCATGGGTTTCAGCAGATCTGCCGGCCGACCGGAGATCGGTTTCTCGTCGCCGAGGATCTTCTTCTGAACCGCCTTGTCCATCGGGGCGGGAGACCTGCCATACAGGCCTTTGGCGTAATCCTTCACTTCCTGGGAAACCAGGGAGTAGCGGTCGCCGGAGATGATGTTCATCACGGCCTGGATGCCGATAATCTGGCTTGTGGGGGTGACGAGTGGCGGAAATCCGAGGTCGGCGCGGACGCGAGGAAGTTCCTCGAACACCTGGTCGATCTTGTCCAGCGCCCCCTGCTGGGCCAGCTGGCCGCGCAAGTTCGAGATCATGCCGCCCGGGATATGGTGAAGGAGCACTTCGGGGTCGATGATATTGTCTGCCTGATGTGCGTTCAGTTTGCGTTGAGGGGCGAGATCAAGGAAGAACTTGCAGACCTGGCGCAACGCGTCCTGGTCAAGATTTGCGTTGTAGTGGGTCTCTGCGAAGATCGCCAGCATGGTTTCCACAGGCGGCTGCGAGGAGAAACCAGCCATCGGGGATATGGCACAGTCGATGGCGCCAGCGCCGGCGCGTACCGCTTCGACATAGGTCGAGGACGCCATGCCGCTGGTGGCATGGGAATGGACCTGAATGGGGATTTTCGTCTCGCGCACAAGGGCCGACACCAGCCGCTCCGCCGCGATCGGGCTCAGGATGCCGGCCATATCCTTGATGCAGAGCGAGTCGATGCCCATCTCGATTTGTTCCTTGGCGACGCGGACGTATTCGTCCACCGTGTGGACCGGGCTAACCGTATAGCTAATTGTTCCCTGGGCGTGGCCGCCGTATTTTTTGACACACTTGACCGCCTGTTCGAGATTGCGGGTGTCGTTTAGCGCGTCAAAGATGCGGAAGATGTCGAT